>QHVX01000071.1 GCA_003222375.1 Acidobacteriota bacterium | reverse complement strand
CAGTCCATCGAAGGTGACTGCGCCGACCGACGAAGTGAACGTGCCGGACGTGTTGTGGCCGTTCCGCTGCATACCGTAGAGCCCGCTCAGCAGAGGCAGAGTGCAGTTCGAAGGCGATTGCGCAGCTGCCTGCGTCGCCGCGAAGATCGCCACCGCCATCATAAATTTTTGCATACTCCAGACGTTAGGCTCGCGGGTCGTATCGGCAATGCACCGAAGGTAAACTGCGGGTGAACCGCCAACTTTATGATGCGTCGAGAAGCGTCCGTCTGGCGCTTTGGCCCGTTCGAAGTCGACTCAATGCGCCCGGAGGTGCGGAGCCCCGGCAGTCGGATCAAGCTGCAGGACCTTCCGCACCGGCTGCTGGTGTACCTGCTCGACCGCCCGGCCTTGCTTGTGGCGCGCGAAGAGCTTCGCGAGCATCTCTGGCCGGAGGACCACTTCATCGATTTCGAACACGGACTAAACACCGCCATCAAAAAGTTGCGATCGGCGTTGTCCGATTCTGCGATCGACCCGCGCTACATCGAGACCGTGCCGCGGCGCGGATACATTTTCAAGGCGGAAGTGCACCGCGAGTCGCGCCACCGGCCGCACAGTCGATGGTTGTTCGGCAGCATTGCTGCGGTTCTGGCGACAGCCGCAATCCTGATCGTTTCCACGCGTTCTGCGAACGTGAATCCGGCAGTTGCTGTTCTTCCCCTCGAACACCTCTCGCCTGAGAGCGATCAAGCCTACTTTGCGGATGGTCTGACGGAGACTCTGATTACCGATCTGGGAAGACTCGGCGCGTTCCGCGTCATCGCGCGGACGTCGGTGGTCCACTACAAAGGAACACAAAAGACCTCGCATGAGATCGGACGCGAGCTCGATGCGCGTTGGCTCGTGACCGGGGCCGTCGCTCGCGCCGGCAGCCGCATTCGCATCACGGTGCAACTGGTCGATGCGACGAAAGATCAGAATGTGTGGAGCGAAACATATGAGCGCGACGTGCGCGATGTGCTCGCGCTACAGGACGAAGTCGCGCGCGCGATTGCACGCCGCGTGAGTTCGGCGGTTGCGCCGAGTTCGCGCCGTCGCGTCGCCACACACCTCGTCATTCCCGATGCCGAGGAAGCCTACCTTCGCGGAGTGTCGGCGATGGACGAATACACGCGCGACGGTCTGGAGAAGAGCGTCGCGTATTTGGAGGCAGCGACTCGGAAAGACCCGCAGTACGCGGACGCGTGGGCGGCGTTGGCCGAAGCGTACACGTACGTGGCGCTGAACCAGACCCAGAAGAGGCAGGAGGTCATGTCGCGTATGGAGATCGCGGCGCGGAAAGCGCTGCAGCTCGACGACCGATCGTCGCAGGCATACGTGGCTTTGGCCGATGCGCAACTGTGGCGATGGTCGTGGAGAGAGGCAGAAAAGAGTTTGCGAGCTGCGGTGGCGCTCAATCGGAGTGACAGCAGCGCCCATTGGAAGCTCGGATATCTGCTCGGCGCTTTGGGCCAGCCGCGGCAAGCGCTGGCGGAAATACAGTCGGCGGTCGATCTCGATCCGCTTTCGCCGAGCAAACGAAATTCGCTCGGCCTTGCCCTCTACTGGTGTCATCGTGACGACGAAGCGATGAAGATCATTCGCCAGGTTCCCGACGGCGATGAAAACACTTTCCGCCGTCACAGACGGTTAGCGGAGATTTACGAGGAGCAACACCTCGACCGGCTGGCGATGGCGGAGACATTGCGTTGGGTCGAGCTCAGCGTCGCGCCGGAGCGTTTGGCAAAGCTGAAAAGACAATGCGCGGCGTCGCCATACGCGCAATGCAAACGGACGGCGTTGCTGCTCGATATCGAGCAATTGCAGCGTCAATCGGCGGCGGCCCGCATCGCCGGAGACTTCGCGCTCCTCGGCAACCGCGACGAGGCGTTTCGATGGCTGGCAAAAGCGATCGACGCCCATGACCAGGGCGTGATGTGGGTAAACGTGGACCGGCACTGGCAAAGTCTCCGCGGCGATCCGCGTTTCACACAGGTCCTTCGCCGAATCGGATTCCTCCCCGCTTCATGATCGAGCGAGCGGGCACCGCTCGACCCGACAACTTGGCAGCCGTTCGCATGGGCCCTGCGAGAGCAGGCTGATCGAATTGGGATTTATGGTGGAGCTGAACGGGCTCGAACCGTCGACCTCCTGAGTGCGATTCAGGCGCTCTCCCAAGCTGAGCTACAGCCCCACATTTCGGGAAGGCAACGCTGCTAACCCCAGCACTTGCCGTGAGATTCCCGCGCATTATACCTGCCTCCAACTTTCCGCCCCGTTTCCTTGTACTTATCGGAAAGGAGAAAAACCACATGAAACGCGCTGCTCTCGGTGTCCTCATCCTCATCCTTGTTGCTCTCCCGACGTTCGCCCAGAAACCGGCGATCACCGGCGCGCGCTGCGTTTCGCTCGAGCATGTCCGCGACGGCTGGCGGATGGAGATCAAGTGCGACCAGAGCAAAGGCAGCATCGTCATGCTCGACAGCCAGCGTTACGTCGGGGAAGGCGTGTTCGCAGACGCGTCGCAATTGGAACTCAAAGCATTTTATCTGTCACTGATCCCGAAAGCCGATTCGAATTTGGAGACGATTCAGTTAGGCTGAGGTCGTGCGAACGACCGCGGTCCTGCTCGCGGCACTGGCCATCACAGTGGCGTGCCGCGAGCGTCCCAAAGTCAAACCTTCCCGCCCCGCCCGCCTGATGGACGGCGTGATGCGCGTGGTCGTCATCGGCGACTCGCTCGCGCACGGCACCGGCGATGAAACCGGCAAGGGCATCCCCGGCGATCTGGAAGACGAGTTCAAACAGCGCGGCATGACTTCCGAGGTCAAGAATTACGGCGTGCCGGGGGCGACGACCGACGATGTCGCGAGCAAGCTCCACGACGACACGATCCGCAACGACCTCGCCAGCGCCGACGCCATCGTTCTCTCGATCGGCGCGAACAATGTTTTCCAGGATCCCGAGAATCGCGCGCGGGCGATCCGCGATCGCGACGCCTACGCGCAGGAGATTCTCGAGCGCGTGGCCGGCGTGGTCTCGCAGATCCGGGCCATCAATCCGGATGCCGAGCTGATTCTGTTAGGCGGATACAACCCGCTCCCCGATCATCCGCTGGCCGGCGGCATCAGCCGCTACATCAAGAATTGGGACAAGCTGCTCAACAAGCGGTTCGAGCCTGACGCGCTGATCGACGTCGTGAAAACCTCCGACATCGTCGACAGTGGAGACAAGCTCAGCTCCGCCGATCACTTCCATCCCGGCGGCGCCGCCTATCGCAGTGTCGCGAAACGCATCGCGGATATGCTGACCGAGCAAATCAAGATGCCATGATCACGACGCTGCTTCTGGCCGTTGCTCTTGCAAACCCGGTCGATGGCACCTCGCCCGCGCCATTCGAGGAAGGATTCATCGCTGCTCCCGACGGCGCGAAGCTGCATTACCGCAAGATCGGGAATGGGCCGGTCACATTGATCGTCCCGCTCGACTTCATCCTGTTCGACGACTTCAAGCAGCTCGCCGATCTCGCGACCATCATCTTCTATGACGTCCGCAACCGCGGGCGCAGCTCGCACGTCACAGACGTCAAGATGTTGACTATTAACCAGGACGTTACGGATCTGGAGACGGTCCGCGATCATTTCAAAGTCGATCGCTTCGTCCCAGTCGGCTTCTCGTATGTCGGGATGATGGTGATGCTGTATGCGCTGGATCACCCGCAGCACGTCAGCCGCATCGTACAGCTCGGACCGTTAGGCACAAAATGGGGAACGCAGTATCCGAAGGAGCTGACGCACGGAAACGAGGATATCGCCGCGCCCGAAGCCGACGTGAAGAAATGGCATGAGATGCAGGCCCAGGGAATGGCGGAAAAATCGCCGCGCCGATTCTGCGAGGCGCAGGACAAAGTCTTTCGATATGTCCTGGTCGGCGATCCTGCCCACGCATCGCGCGTGAAATCCCATTGCGATTTGCCGAACGAGTTGGCCTCAAACCTCGCCACGCATTTCGCCGCAAGCCTGGAGTCGATAAAAAAGGTCAATATTTCGAAGGATCAATTGAATACCATCACCGTTCCTGTGCTGACGATCCACGGAACGAAGGACCGCAACGCGCCCTACGGCGGCGGACGGGAATGGGCGATGTCGCTGCCGAACGCGCGACTCGTCACAGTCGAAAGCGCTGCGCACGCGTCATGGCTCGACGATCCGGCGACAGTGTTCGCGTCGATCCGTCAGTTCCTGCGCGGCGAGTGGCCGCTGGCCGCCGAGCGCGTGACGACACTGCAGCGGCCATGAAAGAGCAACTCAAAGGGGGCCGGCTCAAGGGCGGGATCCCCCGCGCGCACCTCGATTGGGTCCGGCAGCAGCGCGGTGAACGCGGTGTCGAAGAGGTCCTGTCACGCCTTCCGAAGGAAGTCGCCGCTGAAATGCGTCAGGCCCTGGTGACTACATGGTGCGCGTTCGGCTCGGTTATTCTTCTCGACCGTGCCATCGGAGAGCTCCACGGACCAAACGCGATCCGCGAGTTGGGACGATGGTCGGCGCAACAGAATTTGTCGACCGTCTATCGCATGTTCCGGCGGCAGGACATCCACGATTTCTTCGAGCGCTCCGCGGCGCTGCACTCGCAGTTTCAGGATTTCGGCGTGGAAGTCTACGAGCGCGTCGGCGACGCCGCCGGACGCATCACGCATCGTCAGTACACCACCTTCAGCCCGACGTTCTGCGAGAGCGCCAGCGGCTACTATGAAAAGGTGATGCAGATGCACGGTGCCACCCGCGCCGTGGTCGACCATCCCCATTGCCTCGGCCGCGATGCAAAAGAGTGCGTGTTCGAGCTGCGGTGGTCCTAGGACTTTCATGACGTGCGCGCTCGCCACTTGCCGCTTTCGGAGAAGTATTCCTCGACTCGACGCCATTTCCCGCTCGCCGAAAGCACGAATAGGTTTCGTCCAGGCTTAGTTCGACGAGCTCGATTCTTCCCAGCGGTGCGGTACCGCACCCCAAGGTACGCCGGCGCCAGCGCGATGGCCAGGAGCGAGACGACCAGTCCAGGAATCTGGAGAACCGGTACTGTGGAGAAGAACAACACGCCCGCTGTACCGGTAAGCATCGCGCCACCTGCAACGCGAATACCGTGACGGCAGAAGCCGGTGACCCACGTCACATCAGCCAGCGATCGCTACGACGCCGCCGCGTCCGTGATCTCGAGCGCCTTGTCGATGATCGTGAACGACTCGCGAAGCTGCTGCTCGGTGATGCAGAGCGGAGGATTCGTGAAGAGATTGTTCCAGTTGATGAAGACGTACATCCCCTGCTCGCGCAGATAAGCGCCGAGCTTCTGCATCTCGCTGCTCGTCCCGTTGAAGGGCGCCATCGGCTCTTTTGTTTTGCGATCGCGCACGAGCTCCAGCACGCCGAACAGTCCGATCGACCGCGCATCGCCGACCGAGGGGTGTTTGCGTTTCATGTCGGCGTGAAGCTCGGAGAGCACGCGGCCCATGCGCTGCGTGTGGCCCATCGTGTCGTCGTCCTGCATGACCTGGATGCAGGCTTCCGCGGCGGCGAGGCTCATCGGATGCGCGTTGTAGGTCAAGCCGCCGTAGAAAACATTCTTATCGAAATACGATGCGATGCGGTCGCTGACCGCAACCGCGCCTAACGGCAAATAGGCGGATGTCAGTCCTTTCGCCATCGTGATCATGTCGGGAATGACGTTCCAGTGATCGACGGCGAACCATCTTCCGGTGCGACCGAGACCGCACATGACTTCGTCGCAGATGAGGAGAATGCCGTGACGATTGCAGACCTCGCGAAGGCCCTGCAGGTATCCGTCCGGCGGAACGATCAGACCGTTCGTGCCGGTGACGGTCTCGATGAACATCGCTGCGATCGTGTGCCCGCCTTCGTACGCGATGATCTCCTCGATCTCTTCGAGACATCGCGATGTGAACACGGAATCGCTGTCGCCTTCGCGGTAAAGGTGGCTTCGATATTTGTACGGGTCGAAGAACCGCACCACGCCCGGAATCCCCGGCTCATTCGCCCAGCGCCTCGGATCGCCCGTCAGCGAGATCGCGCCGGCGGTCGCGCCGTGGTATGAGCGATAGCGGACCATGATCTTCTGACGGCCGGTGACCATCCGTGCAATGCGCAATGCATTCTCGTTCGCTTCCGCGCCGCCTAACGTGAAGAAAAATCGATTGAGATCGCCGGGTGTGAGGTCCGCCAGAATTTTCCCGATGCGGGCGCGCACCGGACTCGCCATTCCCGGACCGGCGTAGACGAGCTCGTCGGCCTGACGCTTGATCGCTTCGATGACGCGCCGATCGCCGTGGCCGATGTTGACGCACATCAGTTGCGAGTTCATATCCATGTAGCGCTTGCCATTGGCATCCCAGAAGTAGATGCCTTCGCCGCGCACCATCGGAATCGGATTGAGGTTGCCTTGCGCCGACCACGAGAAAATCGTGTGCCGTTTCGTCAGAGAGACAATTTCCTCGGCGGTCATCGGGGCGCCGACATCTGTGGTGGTCATTTCGGCTTTAAGTTATCACGGCGCCTCGAATGCGGGTATAAGGCCTCATGAATCAATACGAGGTGGTCATCATCGGCGGCGGACAGGCCGGCGTCCCGCTCGCGTTTGCGCTGGCGTCAGGCGGAAAACGTACGGCGTTGATCGAGCGCAAACACCTGGGTGGATCGTGCATCAATTTCGGCTGCACACCGACCAAGGCCGCCATCGCGTCCGCCCGCATCGCGCATCTTGCCCGCCGGGCTTCCGATTTCGGCCTTCGCGTTCCTGCGGTGGAAGTCGACTTCGCGAAGGTGATCCGGCGCGCACGCGATATCGTCGCCTCCTTTCGCTCGGGAATCGAACGCAGCTTCGCAGCGGGCGACAATCCGAAATGGATTCCCGGTCATGCAAAGATCGCCGGCCGCGAGGGCGAGCGATTTCGAATCTCCATCGGCTCGGACACAATCCTCGCCAGTCAGGTGGTCCTCGACACCGGTACGCGCTCTGCGATCCCACCGATCGACGGAATCGCTGACGTTGACTTTATCGATGCCGGAAACTGGCTCGATCACGACGCATTGCCGCAGCGTCTGATCGTCATCGGCGGCGGTGTGATCGCCCTCGAGATGGCGCAGTTCTATCGGCGAATGGGCAGCGAAGTCGTGGTCGTGGAAGCGACGGCGCAGATCGCGGGCAGTGAGGACGCCGATGTCGCGGAGGCGCTGCAAAAATTATTGGAGCGCGAAGGAATCGAGTTTCACATCAAGACGAAGATCGAGCGCGTGAAGAAAAGCGGGAACAATGTGGTCGTACAGATTGCGAAAGGCGACGTCGCCAGCACACACCTCTTCGTCGCCGCCGGCAGAAAGCCGAATACCGACGACCTCGGCTTGGAGAGCGTCGGCGTGAAAACCAACCGCGGCATCGTCGAAGTGAACGATCGGCTCGCCACGAACGTGGCCGGCATCTGGGCAGCCGGCGATCTCCGCGGCGGCCCGATGTTCACTCACACCGCCTGGGACGATCACCGCATTTTGTTGTCGCAAATTGCCGGCGATGGAAAGCGGACGACCGAACGCGTGATTCCGTATGCGATCTTCACCGATCCGGAAGTCGGACGCGTCGGCATGACCGAACGCGAAGCGCGCCGGACCGGGAAGGCAATCAAAGTGGCGCGCTTCGAAATCGGACGCAGTTCGAAGGCGCTGGAAATCGGCGAGCCCGATG
>QHVX01000070.1 GCA_003222375.1 Acidobacteriota bacterium | reverse complement strand
TTCGCGAACAGCAATTACAGCGACGCTACGAACACTGTGAACGACAAGATCGCGAAGGCGGATGCGAACGTCAAAGTGACACCGTACGCGGTCACGTACGATGGTCATCCCCATACCGCCACCGGCACAGCCACAGGCATCAAAGGCGAGAGCCTCGCCGGCCTCGATCTCGGCGGAACGACGCACACGGACGCTGGCAGCTACACCGATACGTGGACGTTCACCGATGTCACCGGCAACTACAACAACGCCAGCGGGACCACGAACGACAAGATCGGCAAGATCGGCGCAGCCTCGATCGTCGTCAATGGCTACACCGGCGTGTATGACGCTCTGCCGCACGGCGCCACCGGCTCCGCTACCGGCGCCCTCGGCGAAGATTTGTCTCCGTTGTTATCCTTCGGAGCGTCGTTCACGAATGCCGCCGGCGGCACGGCCACTTGGACCTTCGCAGGCAACACTGACTACAACCCGGCCAGCGGGCCGGTCAATATCGTGATCACCAAGGCTCAGTTGACCGTCGCGGCCAACAACGCCTCGCGCGTCTACGGCTATCCAAATCCGGCGTTCACCGCCAGCTACTCCGGCTTCAAGGGCGCCGACAACTTCGCGAGCAGCGTGACCGGTGCGCCGAGTCTCACCACAACCGCAACGCAATTCAGTCCGGCGGGGAGTTACACGATCACTGCCGCTCTCGGAACGCTGGCGTCGACCAATTACTCCTTCGCGTTCACGAACGGCAAGCTGACGGTCTATCTCAGCGGCTTGATTGGTCTCGAGAGCGTTTCATTGGGTGCCACAAAGGCTGTCGCCGACAGCTTCGATTCGAGTGTTGGATATCCTGCGTCGCAAGGCGCCAACGCGCTGATCCTCAGCAATGGGCCGATCAACATCGGCGGCGCGAAGATCCTCGGCAACATCGTCTCGACGCAGGGCGCGGTCAACCTGCAGCCAGGTTCGATTGTCAACGGCAATGTCGGCGCAGGAACGGCGGTCACGAATAAGGGGATGGTGAACGGCACGATCGCGCAGAATCAAAGCGCGGGCGCGCTCGTTGCGCCGGCCGCTCCAGATTGCGGCGCCTTCAGCCTCAGTCCGAGCATCACTGGCAACTTCTCTTATAGCAACGGCGACCTCAAGGTCAGCGGCAACTCTGCAGTCTCGCTGGCGGCGGGCACGTACTGCTTCCACAACGTCACGCTCACCGGCGGCGCGACTCTGCAGGTGAACGGGCCGGTCGCGATCAACCTGACAGGAGAACTGAAAGCGAGCGGCGGCAGTTTCGCGAACCTGACACACGTTCCGTTGAATCTGCAAATCGCCTCGTCTTTCACCGGTAACAATGGCGTATCGCTCAACGGCGGCGCCGATGCGTACTTGACGGTGTATGCCCCGATGACAGACGTGAGCCTCAACGGCAACACCTCGCTCTTCGGCGCAGTCCTCGGAAAGACGCTGACGCTCTCCGGCAATCCTGACGTGCACTACGACACGCAGTTGCCGAACATCTGGGCGAGCTTCTTCGGATTCTGATCGAGCATGGAGCGCCGGCTTGACGGCCGGCGCTTCAATCACTCAGGCGTGACGTAGGCGGCTGTGATCGCACCGTCGACCAGAAACGTCGTGCCGCTGACGTACGACGATTCATCGCTCGCGAGAAACAGCGCGGCGTTTGCGATCTCCTCGGCCTTCGCGAAACGGCCCATCGGAATGTGCACCAGGCGTCGCTGCCGCCGTGCCGGGTCGGACAGCAGCTCCGCGAGCAGCGGCGTCTCGACCGGTCCCGGGCAGAGCGCATTGGCGCGAATGTTTTTCTTCGCGAACTCGACTGCGATCTCGCGCGTCATCGCGAGGACGCCGCCCTTGCTCGCGGTGTAGGCAATCTGCGGCGCAGCGGCGCCCATGATTGCCACGAACGATGCGGTATTGATGATCGATCCGCCGCCGGCGCGCAGCAGGGCGGGAATCGCGTACTTGCAACCGAGGAACACGCCTTTGAGGTTGATGTCGATGACGAGGTCCCAAATATCCCCGCTCGTGTTGGTGACGGAGTCATCTTTCGGATGAAAAACGCCGGCGTTGTTGAAGATGACATCCAGCCGGCCGAAGCTTTTCTCCGCGAACGCGACCATCGCTTCGGCATCTTTCTCTTTGGAAACATCCGCTCCGAATGCGCGCGCGTTTCCGCCGATCTCGCGCGCGGTCGCCTCCGCCGTCTCTTTTTTGAGGTCGACAACGACCACTTTCGCGCCTTCGCGGGCGAAAAGAAGACACGACGCTTTGCCGATCCCGCTTCCGCCGCCGGTGATCAACGCCACTTTGTTCGCGAGTCGTGTCATGCCATCTCGAAGTAGCGCCGGCGTTCCCAATCGGTGACGGCGGCGTCGAATTTTCTCTGCTCGGTGCGAAAGAAATGCAGATAGTGCTCGACCACGTCTTCGCCGAAGGTCGTGCGAGCCCAATCGCTCTCCGCGAGCGCGTGAATGGATTCGTTGAGTGAGTGCGGAACGTGCGGGAGATCGCGCGCAGCGTAGACATCGCCTTCAAAGGCCGGCGGCGGCTCGACGCGATGCTCGATGCCGTCGAGGCCCGCCGCGATGGTGGCGGCGAATGCGAGATACGGATTCGCGTCCGCGCCTGCGGCGCGACATTCGATGCGCAGCGATTGGCCGTGACCGACGATGCGAAAACCAGCGGTGCGATTGTCGTAGCTCCACGCGATTCCGGTCGGCGCGAACGATCCCGCCACGTAGCGTTTGTACGACGCGGGATACGGCGCATAGAACGCGAACAGCTCGCGGATGTGCTTCATCCAGCCGCCCAGAAAATAGCGAAAGGTCGATGAACCTTGGACCGGTCCGAGCTCCTCTTTGCCGTCGAACATCGACTTGCGTCCGTCTTTGTCCCACAGACTCATGTGGATGTGACAGCTCGATCCGGCGTAGCGCTCGTCCCACTTCGCCATGAACGTGACCGCGCGCCCATGCTTCCATGCGATCTCTTTGGCAGCGTGTTTGTAGAGCACATGGCGATCGGCCATCTCCAGCGCGTCGGCATATCGCAATCCGATTTCCTGCTGTCCCGGGCCCCATTCGCCCTTCGACGACTCGACCGGGATGCCGGATTTTTCGAGATGGGACCGAATATCGCCGATGAGAAATTCTTCCTTGGTGCCTTGAAGGATGTGGTAGTCCTCGATGACGCGGCCTAACGGCTGGATGTTGATGAATCCTTTTTCGGCCGCGCTTTCGTATGAGTCCTTGAAGACATACAGCTCGAGCTCCGACGCCGCCATCGGCGAGAACCCTTTCTCCTCGGCGCGCAGAAGTTGCTTTTTGAGGATGCTGCGGGGAGCGAGCGGCACGAGCTCGCGGCGATTGTCAAAATAAACATCACATAATACTATGCATGTTTTGTCGTGCCACGACGCGATGCGCAGCGTGTCGAAATCGGGGATGGGACGAAAATCGCCGTAGCCTTTCGCCCAGCTCGTGAACGCGTACCCGGGCACGGGGTCCATGTCGATGTCGCACGCCAGAAGGTAGTCGCACGCGTGAAGGCCGTGCGTCATCACCTCATCGACGAAGAAATTCGCGACGAGTCGCTTGCCGACCAGGCGGCCGTACATGTCGGGAAAGGCCGCGATGACGGTCTCGATCTCGTCATCGGCGACCATGCGCTTGAGCGTCTCGGTGTCGATCTTTCCGATCATGAAACGTCCAGGTACACCGTCTTCCATTCGGTGTAGTGATCGAGAGCCTGCATTCCGAGCTCGCGTCCGAGGCCGCTGCGTTTCACTCCGCCGAAGGGACCTTCGAGGTGCACGCTGCTGCCGGAGTTGATCGAGAGATTTCCCGTTTGCACTGCGCGCGCCACGCGCATCGCCCGCGCGACATCGCGCGTCCAGATCGATCCGGAAAGGCCGTAATGGCTGTCGTTGGCCATTCGGACGGCATCACCTTCACCGTCGAACGGCATGACCGCGACGACCGGCCCGAAGATCTCTTCCCGAACGATCTTCATCTCCGGCCGCGCGTCGAGAAAAACTGCCGGCTCGAGAAAACTTCCGCGCGTCGAAGGCGCGCTTCCGCCGGTCGCAAGAGTCGCCCCTTCGCTCTTTCCTGCTTCGATGTAGCTCATGACGCGATTGCGATGCGCGTCGGTCACCAGCGGACCCATTTCCGTCGCTTCGTCGAGCGGATTTCCGACCCGGACTTTCTCGTACGCACCGACCACTGCTTTCGAAAAGCGATCGTATATCGACTTCTGCACCAGGATGCGGCTGCGCGCGCAGCAATCCTGCCCGGCGTTGCCCAGCGAGCTGCTGACGGCGGATTTGACGGCGCGATCGAAATCGCAATCGTCGAAAACGATGTTCGCCGATTTTCCACCCAGCTCGAGACTCACACGCTTGATGTCATCGGCGGCCAGTTGCATGACGCGAACACCGACCTCGGTCGAGCCGGTGAACGCGATCTTGCGGACGAGCGGATGCCTGATCAGTGCTTCGCCGATTTTCGATCCGGGACCTGTCACCACCGTGAAGACATGTTCCGGAATGCCTGCCTCGAGCGCCAGCTCCGCAAGTCGCAACGCGGTTAGCGGAGTCTGTTCGGCCGGTTTCAGCACGACACAGTTGCCCATCGCGAGCGCCGGCGAGACTTTCCACGATGTGATCGCGATCGGAAAATTCCACGGCACGATGATTCCGCATACGCCCAGCGGTTCGCGGAATGTCATCAACACTCCCGGTGCGGCCGCCGGGATCGTCTGGCCGAAGATCTTGTTTGTCGCGCCGGCGTAATACTCGAAGCAGTCAGCGGCCAGCGCGACTTCATCGCGCGAATCGCGAATGGGCTTGCCAACGTTGCGCGATTCCGCGCGCGCAAGCTCATCGGCACTTTCGCGAATGAGCGCCGAGAGTCGCAGCAGAATGCGGCCGCGCTCTCGAGGATTGATCTTGCTCCACGATGGGTACACTCGATGCGCGGCGCGCACGGCGCGATCGACGTCATCGGTCGTCGCCTGCTCGATCGAGGTCAGGCGCTCGCCGGTCGCGGGTTCAATCAAGTGGAAGGCTGTCATATTCTGCTTCGCCGGTTAGCGTATGCCATGCAATTGCCGTGAGCACCACCACCGCGCCCGCGATCGCGTAAGGCGACGGCCGTTCGCCCAGGAACAGGAAGACCCACATCGGGTTGCAAATCGGTTCGAGCATGCCTGTGATCGACGCTTGCGTCGCCGTGACGTACGCCAATCCGCGAGCGAACAGGAAGTATGCCAGCGCAATCTGAAACACACCCAGGAAGAGGAGGACTCCGAACGACGGTGGCGTGAGACGAAGATCGGTCGCGATGAACGGAAGAACGGCCAGCGAGGTGAGAACGTTTCCCCACACGACGGTCGCCTGCGATGCGTGATGCTCGCGGCGCAGCGAGAGAATGAGCGCCGCGAAGAAAAGGCTTGATAGCAATGCCATGCCATTGCCGGCCATGCCGCGCGATTCAAATTTCCCGACGAAGAAGAGCGCCATGCCGCCGAGGGCCACCGCGATCGCGAAGGCGTCGCGGGCGCGCATCGGCTCGTGAACGACGAGCGGAGAGAGCAACATCACCCAGATCGCGCCGGCGTATTGCAGAAAGATCGCGTTCGCGGCGGTCGTCCATTTCGTCGCGACCACAAATGTCGTGAGGCACGCCGCGTAGCTGACGATCGAGCCGATGAAGACAGCGTTCGATGACCAGCGCTTCGTAAGCCATGCGTCGCGAGGAAGGAAGAGCATCGATGCGATCGCCGCGAAGAGCGACCGATAAAAGGTGACTTTCAGCGGCGACCCCTCAACGGCTTTGATGCCGATTCCGCCGGTCGACCACAGAAGCGCGGCCGCGGCGACGAGGAGCACACCGTGACGCCGCGCGTTCATTCGCGGATTGTAGTGGCGCCGTCATCCTGAGCGAAGCGAAGGATCTTCTTCACGGGATCCTTCGCCGTCGTCGCGGCTCAGGATGACGCAAGCGTCAGTTCGGCAGCAAATCTCCCCGTTGCGCCCGAATATCGCTCTCGGCGGGCGTGCAGGGGAGGGGATCCTCGGGCGGCGGGATGACCAGCGCGCACTCGCGCACGATGTCGGCCAGGGTGTCGATTTCCAGCGGCTTGTTGACGACCGCATTCACAAGGCCCGGCTCGAGCGAGATCTCGGTCCGCGGATCTCGGACGGCGAGAATGAATGAGGTCGCCTCGGGCCGCAGTTCATGAAAACGTCTCAGAAACTCCTCGCTTTCGTGGTCGGGAAGGCCCATATCGACAAGGATCATGGCGTAGTCGCAACGCCGCACCTTTTCCAGCGCCTCTTCAGCAGTCGTCGCGGTATCGACACCCAATGGTTGGTGCCGCAGCACTGTAAAAAGAACGATGCGGAGTGCGTTGTTGCTTTCGATGATGAGGACTCGGGCTTCGGTAGCTGGCATTCGTATGTCCTTTTTGACCACAAATGAAGGTCAAGATCTATGCCAGCGCTTGCCCTCGTCGCTTTCGGCGGGCGGGCAGGACGAAAGCTGCTCGCGCTGGGTGATTATCGCGATGCATCCGGTCACCATGTCGTTCAACAGCTCGACATCGAAGGGTTTGCGGATGCTTCCGATGACCAGATCGGGATTGAATTTGCGCGATTCCGAACCGGCTGTCAGTACGATGACAATCGGTCGCCGGGAAGATTCAATCGTCTCGAGGTGCTCGAGGACCCCCCACCCGCTCAGGACCGGCATCATCAGGTCGAGCAGAAGGACGGAGTATGTGCATTCTCCGAGCTTCTGGATGGCCTCCTGCCCGTTTTTCGCGGTGTCGACCGGCATCTCACGACGCCGCAGGATCGTCAAAACCAACGTCCGAATGGCCTCGTCGTCATCGACAACAAGCACCCGCTTCTCGCCTTTTTGCATCGCGTCTCCCGTCGCGATGCTAGACGCGAACTTCAGTCGCAACGTTCTTTTCCGACGCTGTCCCTTTGGCTTCCGCGAAGCAGCTAACCATCTCGCGATTGAACGCCGGCAGGTCGTCAGGTTTTCGGCTGCTGACCCAATTGCGGTCGCGGATGCATTCTTTGTCTTCCCATCGCGCGCCGGCGCATTCGAGGTCATCCCTGAGCGTCGGCCAGCTCGTGATGTGACGTTCGTTCACCAAGCCGGCGGAAACGAGCAGCCACGGTCCGTGGCAGATCACCGCGATCGGTTTTCCGGAGCGATCGATCTCCTGCGCGAATTGCTGCGCTTTTTTGTCGATGCGGATTGCATCGGCGTTGATCACGCCTCCGGGCAGCATGAGCGCATCGAAGTCCTTTGCATTCGCTTGCGCCAATGTCATTTCCACTTTGAACGTGTCAGCTTTGTCGTGGTGCTTGAATCCCTGTACTTCGCCGTCTCTGGGCGCGACGAGCACGCATTTCGCGCCGGCTTTTTCCAACGCCTCGCGTGGACTCGTCATCTCGATTTGCTCGAAGCCGTCGGTGACGATAATCGCCACGCGCTTTCCTCTTAGTTCGTTCATCTCCGTCCTCCTGCACTGAAGACGGTGCAATTTATGGGCACTCGACTATTCAGGAGACCGGATGGAGTGGCGGTTGTCCTTTGAGATAACGGTAGACGTCGGTTGCCGCGATTCGGGCCATCGCGCTGCGCGTTTCAAATGTCGCCGACCCGATGTGTGGCGCGAGGACTACGTTCGGCATTTTCA
>QHVX01000433.1:494-2480 GCA_003222375.1 Acidobacteriota bacterium | reverse complement strand
GTGTTTTCCGCGACGTAATCCGACGCCATCCGCTGGATGGCCATGCCGAGGATCTTGCGGGCTTTCTGGGTGCCGAGCTCGACGGCTTCGGTCTCGATCCTCTTGATGATGTTCGCCGCTTCGAGCTTCGCTTCGTTCTCGATGCCGCGAATCAGCTCCTGCTTCGCCTGCTCGACGGTCAGGCCCGAGATCTGCTCGAGCTTGCGGCGCTGATCCTCGATCAGTGAATTGAGCTCGCCCTCGCGAGCCACAACGCCTTTCTCGCGATCGGCGATGTCGCGGTCGCGCCGTTCGACTTCCGCGATGCGGCTGTCGATCTGCTGCGTCTTCCGATCGAGGTTCTCCTCTTTCTGCTGCAGCCGGCGCTCGGAGTTCTTCATCTCCTCGCGGCGCTGCTGCGCCTGACGGTCGAAGTCGCTGCGCATCTGCAGCAGCTTCTCCTTGACCTCGAGATCGGCTTCTTTCAGCTTCGCTTCGGCAGCTTTGCGCGCGTCATCGATAACACGCTCCGCGTTGCGGCGCGCCTCTTCGAGATGCACCTCGGCCCTCTTGCGGTAGACGATTCTCCATAGCGCCGCCAGGATGACCGCGCCAATCAGCGCGCCGGCGACAATCACTACGATGTCGGTGATATTCACAACTGCTCCTCCCCTGTCGGGAGGCTCGCGCAGTTGGAGGAGTCAAATTCGGAGACCCCACCTGAGCCGTGTGAGTAAATTCTTACTTGAACCCGTAAAAAACAGGTGGGCGCTCTACTCCAGCCGTTTTGGCTACCTTCATGCCCCGCTTAGCGGGACGAAGGCGTGCACGCGGCTGCTGAGACCCGAGCACCCGGGTAAGAATTACGGTTCAAGCGTTTGATTGACTCATCACGTACTCTGCAGGGACTCCGAAAACTTGAATGTCGACTTCAATGTGGCTCAGCTGATTACTTTGCTGAGCCGGTCCGATAACTCCTCCGTTTTCTCGGCCCAGGAACTTCGTTGCTTCTTGAATCGAGAAAACTCATCGGCGATGTTCAAAGCCGCCAGGATTGCGATCTTGACCGGGTCAACAGTCGCGACCTCGGCCGCGACTTCGCGCATCCTGGAGTCTACAAACCGCGCGAGCTCCGCTAAATAGTTCGGGTCTCCTTCTCCACGAACGTTATATGTTTGTCCAAAGATCTCGACCGTTGTCGAGTCACTAGCTTCCATCGGCAAAAATTACAAGAACGCGCGCATTATAACAGCCCGCCGCCCGCCCGGTTGGGATGTTGGTACGTTGGGATGTCGGCGTGGGCGGGACATCCTAACGGCTCAAGATCCCAACTCATTTCGAACACGCGCACTGCGGCTTGTCGGGAAGCGTCGTCATGATCTCAGACGTGTCGAGATGCTTGCCGGTGTGCGGATCTTTGTAGCCGTAGTCGATCGGCGGACCGGTGTCGATCGTCTTCACCGCTTTGTGAAAAACGTAATTCACGGCGTGCTGCAGGCATTCGTCATTCTCGTAAAGGCGCGGCGTCATCTGCAGGCGAACGATGCGCTCGCGATACGCGCCTTCTGTCCAAAGCGTCACGGAGTATTCGTGATGCGGAAGCTTCTTCGAGCAGTTGAGCGTCGTAATCTCGGCATCGGTGCTCGATGCATTCATCGCCGTGTAGAGCGATCGCAGTTGCGTCTCACCGAATTGCCTGGAGACATTGCGTCCCCAGTAGTTGCCGCCCGTGTCTTTGTCGGGACCGACGGTGATGTCACGCTCGCCGCCGCAAGCGATGATCATCACAAACGCGCAGATGCCGATTCTCAAACGGCGAATTTGCCCGCCAGGGCGCCGATGATTGCGCCGCCGATGATTCCGGTCGCCATGATCGGAACGTAAGCTTTGGTCACGATCGCGTCCGGAATGCTGATCAGAATGCCGACGATCACGCCGCGAAGCCAGCCGGGAACCGGCATGCGCGTCACGCCGATGAGGAATCCGATCGCGAAGCGGCTCGCGAAC
>QHVX01000433.1:0-489 GCA_003222375.1 Acidobacteriota bacterium | reverse complement strand
TCATGAGCGCAACATCAGCCGCGCCGAAGATAACGCCGGCGATGACTCCAAACAAAACGGGATTCACATCAAGAGAATATCGCTATTTCTGATTCGGCTTTTCAACGGGCCGAAATGCCTGGCAGTTGCACGGCGCCAGACCGCTGCCGGCCGACATGCCGATGCCGTAGCCGCATCGGCCGCTGCCGAGCTCGTGTCGCGACTTCTCATGACCGCATTTGCATCGTTCAATCATGGGATTGAACTTCTGCGATTCTCAGGCCCGTTCGACTTCGCCGACGAGCTCGTGCGACCGAAAAAGCTGATGCCCGCATCGGGGACACATCGAAGTCGAATACTCGTATAGACGACCGCCGTCGTTCGTCACACAGGCACGCACCGCAACCTCAACCTGACATTTGCAAGTCGTGACGTCGCAACGGAAGCGGACGTAAAAAGCTCGCGAGTAACTCATCGCGGTTCAAAAAACATGATTCGCGACTTGTGCCA
>QHVX01000018.1 GCA_003222375.1 Acidobacteriota bacterium | reverse complement strand
AGATTCTCGATGTCGCCGGCATCCGATCTGCTGAGTCGCAGCCAGCCCTGCTGGACGGCGTCCTCCGCCTCGGTCAGCGACCCGAGCATCCGGTAAGCGACCCCGCGCAGATGACCTCGGTGAGCCTCGAACTGCTGCGCCAGCCATTCGTGTTCGTTCATCGGTCACATTTCCTCATCGCGCTTCGTCATGTTAGTGACGAACGAAATCAAACCGATGTGACAAGGAGACTGAAAATCATGCAAGCACGAATGCCCAATCCCGCGATGATCCTCCCTGACGCCATGAAAGCGCTTTATGCGCTCAATACTTCGACCGAAAAGCACGGCGTGCCGCCGAGGACGATTCTTCTCATTCAATTGCGCGCGAGCCAGATCAATGGCTGCAGCGTGTGTGTCGACATGCACTCTCGTGAGCTCAGGAGAGCGGGCGAGACGGATGAGCGGCTGTTCGCGGTGGCCGCGTGGCGCGACGCGCCATACTTCACCGACGCCGAACGCGCGGCGATGGCGCTGACGGAAGCTCTCACGCGGATCAGCGATCGCCCGGACGCAGTCCCCGACGATCTCTGGAACGAGGTCACGCAGCACTACGACGAGAAGGCGCTGGCGGCACTGATCCTTTCGATCGCGCTGATCAACGTCTGGAATCGCCTGAACGTGGCGACAAAGCAGGCGGCGGGCGAGTGGCTGAAGTCGGCAGAGGGAAAGAATTGGGCGGCGGCGCGGTAGCGGCGGCTACAGCGCGCCGCCGCGCGTGCGAATCACATCCTTATAAAAATGCGCGCTGCGTTTCAACGTGCGCTTCTGCGTCTGGAAGTCGACGTGAATGATGCCGAACCGTTTGGAGTAGCCGAGGGCCCATTCGAAGTTGTCGAGGAGGGACCAGACGAAATAGCCGCGCAGATCGACGCCGCGCTGCATGGCGTCGCGGGCCGCGCGAATGTGTTTGCGGAGATAGTCGACGCGCAATGGATCCTCGATCGTGCCGTCGGCGGTCGGCGGATCGTAGAACGCCGCGCCGTTCTCCGTGATGTAAATCGGCAACTTGCCGTACCGCTCGCGGACCCACAACAGAATATCTGTCAGGCCTTGCGGGAAAACTTCCCATGATGTCTCGGTATACGCCGCGCGCGGATTTCTAACGCGATCGGCGCGCTCGATCATCTTCTTGTCGTCGTGGCGCGTCAGGCCGCGCGTGTAGTAGTTGACGCCCAGAAAGTCGATGCGCTGGCGGATGTCTTCGAAATCGCTGTCCGGAAATGACGGCCAGGCCTCGCCATACAGCGACGGGAGCTCCTTCGGATAGGAGCCTTTGAAAATCGGATCGAGATATTGGCGGTTCATGTAGGCGTCGGCGCGCACGACCGCGTTTCGATCTTCTTCGCTTTCCGACGCCGGATACTTCGGCTCGAGGTTGACGACGATGCCGATCTGTCCTTTGCCCACAGCGCGATAGGCCGCCACTGCTGCTCCGTGTGCGCGCAAGAGGTTGTGCGCCGCGATGGGAGTCTCGAACCAGTTGCGATGTCCCGGCGCGAGCGGTCCGTGCAGATATCCGCCATCGGTGACCACCCACGGCTCGTTGAGTGTGGCCCACATCGGCTGCCGGTCGTCGAGCGCGCGAAACATCGTCGTCGCGTAATCGGCGAACCAGCGTGCGATGTTGCGATTGAGCCAGCCGCCGCGATCGTCGAGCGCCGCCGGCAGGTCCCAATGAAAAAGCGTGATGAGCGGTTGGATTCCTGCAGCTCGCAATCCGTCGACGAGCCGGCGATAGAAATCGAGGCCCTTCTCGTTCACACGCCCTTTGCCGTCCGGGAAAATGCGGCTCCATGAAATGCTGAAGCGATACGCGTTCACGCCCAGCTCGCGCATGAGCGCGATGTCCGCTTCGTAACGGTGATAGTGATCGCACGCAACGTCGCCCGTGTCGCCGTTGAGCACCAGCCCCGGCGTATGACTGAAACGATGCCAGATGCTCGGCCCGGCGCCGTCGGCAAGCGGCGATCCTTCGACCTGATACGCGGCCGTGGCCGTGCCCCACAGGAAGTCGGGCGGGAACAGATTGTCGTGTGTCATACTCGCGCGGCCGAGAGGGTTCGCGATGGCGCGTGTGGCGCTCGCTGGCGTTCGCAAAGTCTATGACAACGGTTACGTAGCCGTCGAGAACGCCAGCTTCGATATCCATGATGGCGAGTTCATGGTTTTCGTGGGCCCTTCCGGATCGGGCAAGAGCACGCTGCTGCGCATGATCGCCGGCCTGGAGACCGTCTCCAGAGGCACGATCACCATCGGCGAGCGCGTGGTCAACGACGTCCCTCCGAAACAGCGCGACATCGCGATGGGTTTTCAGCGCAACGATCACACGCCCCACAACCCGGTGCACGTTCCGCCCAAGGCGCGGGACATCGCGATGGTGTTTCAGAACTACGCGCTCTATCCGCACATGTCGGTGTACGACAACATGGCCTTCGGCCTGAAGCTGCGCCATCTTTCGAAAAAAGAAATCGACGATCGCGTCCGCAAAGCGGCGTCGATGTTGGGCCTCGATCAGGTCCTCGATCGGAAACCGCGGCAGCTCTCCGGCGGTCAGCGGCAGCGCGTCGCGCTGGGCCGCGCACTCGTCCGTGAGCCGGCCGCCTTTCTCCTCGACGAGCCGCTATCGAATCTCGATGCCAAGCTCCGACTGCAGACGCGCGCCGAGATCGCGCAACTGCATCAGCGTCTGGCGGCGACCATGATCTACGTCACCCACGATCAGATCGAAGCGATGACGCTCGGAGACCGCATCGTCGTGCTGGATCAGGGGAAGATTCAGCAGATCGACAAGCCGCTCAATCTCTATCGCGAACCTGCCAATCGCTTCGTGGCGGGATTCATCGGCAGCCCGCCGATGAATTTTCTGGAGGGCGTCCGGCCCGGAATGACGGTCGGAATCCGGCCCGAGCACATCACGATCGGCGGCGACCGGCAGTACCGGCTCGACCTGGTCGAGCCTGTCGGAAACGAGATGTTCATCTATGCCAGCGCAAACGGGCAGCAGATCGTCGCACGCGTTCCTCCGCAGGATCTGCCGCCGATCGGCGCGCCGATCGCGCTGAAATTCGATCCCACGCATCTGCTTTACTTCGATGCGCGGTCCGGCGCGCGGAACACGTCATCCTGAGCCGCGCAGACGGCGAAGGATCTCCATCACGCGTCTTGAGATCCTTCGCTTCGCTCAGGGTGACGGTTACTGCGTAGTCGTCGTTGTCGCGGTCGTCTCTGTGGTCTCTGTGCTCTCTGTGGTGGTCGTTTCCGTCTTAGTCGGCGCTGGCGTTGCCGTATCGGTGGGCGGAGTCTGGTCGAGCAGTTTCTTGTCGGGCTGCTTCTTTTCCGTCAGCACTTCTTCTTCGTACAGGTATCCCCATCGCCGCATGCGCGCCAGGATCATCTGCTCGCGCGCGCGAAGTCGCTTGTTCGGCGAACCGGGATTCATCACGCGTGGGTTGGGAAGGCAACCGGCGAGAAGCGCGGCCTCCGACGGGCTGAGGCCAGCTGCGGAGGTGTGGAAGTACGCGTGGGCCGCGGCTTCAGCGCCGTAAACACGCTCGCCCATTTCGACGACGTTGAGATAGAGCTCGAGGATGCGTTTCTTTGACAGGTGATTCTCGAGCGAGCGCGCGATGAAGTACTCCTTGATTTTGCGTAATGGATTTCGTGACTGATTAAGATATAGGTTTTTCGCGAGCTGCTGTGTGATCGTCGAACCACCCTGCATGAGCTTCTTGTGCTCCCAATCGCGTTGAATCGCTTCTTTCAGCGCCTCGACATCCACCCCTTTGTGCTCGTAGAAATCGTTGTCCTCGGCGACCAGAGCGGCACGTCGCAGATAGGGGGAGATCCGGGCATAGGGCACCGGCTCATACTGCAGCGTGTCGTCTTTCCCCTCGGCGCGCAGCTCGGCCTTCCTCTGTTCCATAAAGGAGGTCGTTTTCGGCCATCCGCTTTTCAGCTCGGAAACATCAGGAAAGGTCAGCCAGGCGTAGGCTATGTACGCGACAATAATGACGATGACGAGGGCAAAGATGCGTCTCACAATTACTCTTCTGGCAGTTTGTGCAATCGCGGTTCCGGCTTTTGCGCTGACGCAGACTCCGCGCTCCGGCGATCGGATTGGCGTCCTGCGAATGTCCGACAATTTCACGCACGGTGCCGAGCAGACTGTCGCGAAGACAGTTCAAACCGACGTGCGCCGCGAGCTGCGGGCCCGCGGATTCGACGCCTTCGATACCCGTCTGACGTTTGAAGAGTTGTCGCGCCGGTCCACGCCGGCTGCCGACTTTTTTGTGGAGATCGTGTCGAGTCACACCATGAACAATCCGCGCGGCGGCGCGGCGATCGGAGCCGGCGACATCGCGGTCGAAGTCGGAATCGTCACCGCGGCAGTGGCCGCCGAGGTGCGCGTCTACGATGGACGGACCCTCAACCAGATCGCACGTTACGATCTGCACAAGAAGAACACCGCAGTGGTGCCGATGGGCATCGGCTTCGGCGGACGGTCGCTGTGGGCCTTCATCGCGATTCCGTTCGTGGAGTACAGCCAGTACCGCGCCGCAGCGCACGACGTTGCGCGCCAGGCTGCCGAGAGGATCGCCGGCCGATGACGCCAGTCGTCGTGCTCTCCGCCGTCGGCGCAAACTTCGATCCCTCTGAAATCGCTACACAACTGGTAGAGAAACGCCTGGCCGCCTGCGTCAACATCGTTCCGCAAGTCCACTCCGTGTATCGCTGGAAGGACAAGATCCAAAAGGACACTGAGCAACTGCTGTTGATCAAGACAGTTGAGAGCCAGATCGACGATCTCCGCGACGCGCTTTTCTCCATGCATCCCTACGAGGTGCCGGAGTTTGTCGTGATCCGGATGGACGATTTGTCCTCGGCCTACCGCGAGTGGCTCATCTCCAGCCTGTAGAGGGCCGTCATCCTGAGCGAAGCGAAAGATCTCGCTAGCGGGATGCTTCGCTCCGCTCAGCATGACCTGCGGGAACACTTCCGAACCCACCCTCGTTAGAATTCCGTCCACATGGGCTGAGTTTATGCCGAGCGCAGCGAGGCATCTCCGGTCCGACAGCGAAGGCGGCGATTCGAGCGGTCGACGACCGTTCACTCGCCAGCGCATGTTTCGAGAGTATCGCTGGTGCATCGGAGATCCCTCGCTTCGCTCGGGATAAACTGAAAATCACATGGATTCCATCGTCATCCGCGGTGCCCGCGAGCACAACCTCAAAAATATTGATGTGGTCGTTCCGCGAAACAAGTTCGTGGTGATCACGGGTGTGTCGGGATCGGGAAAATCCTCCCACGCCTTCGACACGATTTTCGCCGAGGGCCAGCGGCGGTACGTCGAGTCGCTCTCGGCCTACGCCAGACAGTTCCTCGAGCAGATGGAAAAGCCCGACGTCGACTCGATCGAGGGCCTCTCGCCCGCGATTTCGATCGAGCAGCGCACCACCTCGCGCAACCCGCGATCGACGGTCGGCACGGTCACGGAGATTTACGACTATCTGCGACTTCTCTACGCGTCGATCGGCGTGCCGCACTGCACGAACTGCGGTAAGGAGATCCGGCCGCAGACGATCCAGCAGATGGTCGACAAGCTGATGGCCCTTCCTGGGGGCACGAAGTTCACGGTTCTTGCGCCGTATGTCCGAGGAAAGAAGGGCGAGTATCGGAAGCAGATGATGCAGATGGTGAAGGAAGGCTTCACCCGCGCGTTTGTCGACGGCGAGATGGTCGAGCTCGCGAATCCGCCCGTCCTCGACAAGCAGAAGAAACACAGCATCGACATCGTGATCGATCGCCTGGTCGTGAAGGAAGGCATCGAACAGCGCCTCGCGGATTCACTGGAGACGGCTACGCGCGTCGCGAAAGGTCTCGTGAAAATTCTGTACGCGGAAAAAAATCGCGAAGAGCTTCTCTCGCAGTCGTACGCCTGCCCTGACTGCGGCGTCTCGATCGGCGAGATCACGCCGCGACTCTTTTCATTCAACTCCCCTTATGGCGCCTGCCCGCGCTGTTCGGGCCTCGGCGTCCTGCTCGAGATCGACGAAAACAAAATCGTTCCCGATCCGACGAAGTCGATCGAGGACGCCGCGATCGCGATCTGGAAAGAGGGCTCCGAGAACTGGCGCATCCGCCAGATTCACACGCTGGCGAAGCACTTCAAATTCTCGCTGACCACGCCGTGGCAGAAGCTGCCCGAAAAGGCGCGCAACTGCATCCTCTACGGTTCCGAGGACAAGATACGATTCGAGTTCCAGGGGAGCGACAGCTCCTATCGCTACACCGGCACGTACGAAGGCCTCGTGCCGATGCTGCAGCGCCGCTATCACGAATCCGACAACGACGACATCCGCGAAGAGATCGAACGCTTCATGACGCCGAAGAAGTGTCCCGAGTGCGGCGGCCGCCGGCTGAAGCCGGAAGCCCTGGCAGTGACGGTCGCAAATCAGCCGATCGACATGGTGGTCAAGCTGCAGCTTCGCAACGCCGAAGAATTCTTCAAGACCATCTCGCTCACGCCCCGTGAGGAGCAGATCGCCGGCAAGATTCTGAAAGAGGTCCGCGATCGACTCGGATTTCTGAACGCCGTCGGCGTCGGCTACCTGGCGCTCGATCGCAACGCCGCAACGCTCTCCGGCGGTGAAGGCCAGCGCATCCGGCTGGCCACGCAAATTGGATCGAAGCTGATGGGGGTGTTGTACGTCCTCGATGAACCATCGATCGGTCTGCATCAGCGCGACAATCGAAAGCTGATCGAATCCTTACTCGAGCTCCGCGATCTCGGAAACACGGTGATCGTCGTCGAGCACGACGAGGAGACCATTCACACAGCCGACCACATCATCGACCTCGGCCCACGCGCAGGAGTCCATGGCGGCGAAGTCGTGGCCGAAGGCACGATGGAGCAGGTGAAGACCTTCCCGAGCTCGTTGACGGCCAAGTATCTTCGCGGCGACATGCGGATCGAGATCCCGCCGACGCGCCGGCCGGTCGGCGAGAACGTTCTGGTGATTCGCGGCGCGCGTCAGAACAATCTGAAAAATCTGGACGTGACGATTCCGCTCGGCCTCTTCGTTTCGGTCACCGGAGTCTCAGGTTCGGGCAAATCGACGCTGGTCAACGACATCCTTTACAACGCCCTCTCGCGGCATTTCTACGAATCGCCGGAGACGCCGGGCGCGCACGATCGCATCGAAGGTCTGGACTTCATCGACAAGGTGATCGACATCGATCAATCGCCGATCGGACGCACGCCCCGATCGAACCCGGCGACTTACACGCAGCTCTTCACGGAGATCCGCAATCTGATGGCGCAAACGCCGGAAGCGCGCATGCGCGGTTACGGACCCGGGCGTTTTTCGTTCAACGTGAAGGGCGGACGTTGCGAGGCCTGCAAAGGCGACGGGCAGATCAAGATCGAAATGCACTTCCTGCCCGACATCTACGTCACGTGCGATGTCTGCGGCGGCAAGCGGTACAACCGCGAGACGCTGCAGGTGACGTACAAGGGCGCGTCGATCGCCGACATCCTCGACATGACGGTCGAGC
>QHVX01000435.1:491-3642 GCA_003222375.1 Acidobacteriota bacterium | reverse complement strand
TCTCGATCTCGACGCGACGATCGCGCTGATTTCGGATCAGACGGCGGGGAAGGCCGTCGGCTTCGACGGCACGAAGCTGTTCAGCGACACCTGGCGCAGCGCGCCGTTCTCGAAGGCCGCGACGATTCCCGATGCCACCGGGACGGGGGCGGCGGAGCCGATTCGAGCGAATGCGGCGCAGGAGATTGACACGTCGTGGCTCCGGCCGGAGACGATTGGATTGCTGCGCGCGTATCGCGATCAAGTTCGCGACAACGACGTTTTACAAACGGCGATCGATCCCCAGCGTCACGCCGGGTCGAATGAGTGGGCAATTGCGCCGAGAAATTCGGCGACTGGACATGCGCTGATCGCGAACGATCCGCACCTCTCGCTCAGCGAGCCCCCGAATTTCTATCCGATCTCGGTTCGTGTCCCCGGAAAGCTGAATGTTGCGGGCATGGGATTTCCCGGCCTGCCGTTCGTCATTCAGGGACAGAACGAGCGCATCGCGTGGGGATCGACGGTGCATCCGATGGATGTCACCGATCTCTATCAGGAGCAGCTCGTTCCAGAGCCGACCTCGCCGAGCGGTTTCGCCTCGATGTACCTCGGCAAAAAAGAAAACGTCTTGGCGATTCCACAAACTTTTAGCGTGTGGACGCCGGGCGTTGGCATGAGCCCGGCTCCCGCGTCGCTGAATCTTCCTGGCGTAACGCTCATCGTTTCGCGGCACGGACCGATCCTGTCGTTGGACAGGAGCAGCGGCGTCGCGATCAGCGTGCAGTACGCGGGGTTTTATCCGACGCACGAAGCCGAAGCATTCATGCTGATCGATCAGGCGAAGAACGTCGATGACTTCAAAGCCGCATTGCAGTACTTCGATGTCGGATCGCAGAATTTCGCGTACGCCGACGTCGACGGCAACATCGCCTACTTCACGAGCGGCGAGATGCCGCTGCGCGAAGATCTGCAGGCGATGAAGGTGACCGGCGCGCCGCCTTACTTTGTGCGCAACGGCCAGGGCGGGAACGAGTGGCTCCCGCTTCCGACGACCCAGCTGCCGCCGCAGCAGGCACTCCCGTTCCAGATCCTTCCTTATTCCGAAATGCCGCAGGTCGTGAATCCATCGAACGGCTGGTTCGTCAACGCGAACAACGATCCGATCGGACAGACGCTCGACAACGATCCGCTCAACTCGCTGCGGCCGGGCGGAGGAATCTACTACCTCAATCCCGGCTACGACGGATTCCGCGCCGGCCGCATCACACAACTCGTCCGCGCGAAGCTGGCCAACGGCGGAAAGCTTTCGGTCGCCGACATGCAGTCGATTCAAGCCGACACAGTGCTGATCGACGCTGAGGTGTTTGTGCCGTTCATCGCACAGGCGATGACGAACGCGCTCAAACCGGGGGCCGATCCAACGCTGGCGGCGTTGGGAAGCGCTCCTGTTGTCAAGGCGGCCGTCGCGCAGCTCGGCACCTGGGATTTCTCGACACCGACCGGGATCGACACCGGTTACGACGCATCGGAAACGAACGGCGTGCTGACGACGCCGTCGCCGCAGGAGATCAGCAACAGCGTCGCCGCGACGATCTATGCGGCGTGGCGCAGCAAATTCATGGCGAACACCGTCGACACGATTCTGAAAACGCTGACACTGCCGCTACCGCCGCAGCAGCAGACGCTCTCCGCGTTGCGATTTCAACTCGAGAATTTTTCAACGACCGGTGGACGCGGCAGCTCGGGCGTCAGCTTTTTCAATGTGCCGGGCGTGACTGACGCAACCGTGCGGCGCGACATCCTCATCCTCAAGAGCGTCGCCGACGGAATGACGATGCTGGCGAGCGATGATTTCGCGCCGGCGTTCAACAAATCGACGAACCTCAGCGACTATCGCTGGGGGAAACTGCATCGCGTGGTCTTCGCGCATCTCATGGGGAATCTCTATTCGCCGGGCGCGCCATTCGGCCAGCTGCCGTTGCCATCGCTCGCAAATCTCCCGGGCGCGACGCACAACGCGCGCGCAAGCACCGTGAACGGATTCATGTTCACGGGCGGCCCGAATCGGCGCTACGTCGGCGACATGAACAAGGTTCCGATCGGACAATCGAGTCTGCCCGGCGGCGTCAGCGGCGATCCGCGCAGCCCGTTCTTCACGAACCTGCTGATGCAGTGGCTGACCAATGACACGTTCCCGATCGTCCCCGATTCGTTCCCCCGCATTCCCTGGTTGCCGTGAAGGTTGCCTGCCCGAAGTGTGGATACGAGGAGCCGGAGAGTGCGACCGAATGCTCGCGATGCGGGATCGTGTTCGGAAAGTGGAGCCCCTCACCCGGCGCTGCGCGCCACCCTCTCCCCGCTCGCGGGGAGAGGGACGGGGTGAGCGGCCGCCTCGGTCCCACGGAGCTGAGAGTTCTCGGCATCGGTCTCGTGGCGGCGATCATCGCGAACGCGATTCCCTTCGTGCGTTTCATTTTCTCCGCGATCATCACGCTGTTTCACGAGCTCGGACACGCCGTCATGGGCTGGATCCTCGGCATGCCGGCCGTTCCGGCCTTCGATTTTGTTTATGGCGGCGGCATCACGCCCCACAGCCGATTCCAGATCGTGCTGGCCCTTCTGATCGCCGGCGGATTCGGCTATCTGATGTGGCTTTTTCGCGGAAACCGAACGACGCTGACGCTCATCGGCGTTGTTTTCCTTATCTGGCTGTTTTTCGTGAGCTCGGATTGGCGGCGCGAATTCGCCTTCGGCGCGGCCGGACATTTGTCGGAGTTCATCCTCGCCGGCATTCTTTTTTATCAGGCCCTCAGCGGTGTGGGGTGGCGGATCCCGGAGATCGAACGGCCGCTCGGCGCATTCGTAGCATTTTTCGTACAAATTAACAGTATGCTTTTTGCCTGGCGGCTGATGCACGATCCCGACTTCGTCGCGTGGTATCGCGAGGGCAAAGGCGGAATGCTGATGAATGACCTCGAAGGCATCGCACTCGATCTCCACATCCACACGCCGTTCAATCCGGGCATTGAAGGCGTCGCGCGGCTGCTGCTCATTTTCGGGTTCGTCCCGATCACGGTTGCTCTGATCTGGTATTTCCAGCGTTCGCGCTGGCATCGCGTCATGCGCTCGCTGCGCACTGTTTCGATCTGATAACCTCTCCACATGCCCC
>QHVX01000435.1:0-423 GCA_003222375.1 Acidobacteriota bacterium | reverse complement strand
CCGAACATCCGCGTGGAGCAGGCGAGTACCGGAGCGGACGGTCTCGAAAGGGCGATGTCCCCCGATTGCGCAGTGGTCGTCCTCGACATGATGCTTCCCGACACCGACGGATTGCAGTTCATCGAGCAACTGAAGGTGCGTCGTCCGAATCCGCCCGCGATCATCGCGATCACCGGCGCGTCGGAGACGCTCGTTCCCGATTCGATGATCGAAGGACCGTATCGCGGACTGGTGAGTGCCATCTTTCGAAAGCCGATCGATCGCGCCAAGCTGCGTCAGACCGTCGCCTTCTGTCTCGGCTAAGAGTGGACGACGCACTGCAAGTCGTCTTTGAGATGAATGCCAGGGTTTGGGCAGCCCTCAAGAGTGCACTCGAGGATTTGACCGAAGACGAAATTCACTGGCGGCCACTTCCGCAGGCCA
>QHVX01000017.1 GCA_003222375.1 Acidobacteriota bacterium | reverse complement strand
GTTGCAATTGGGCTGCTGCAGCCTAAACGTCCGCCGGGCAGCCTATCGGATCGTGGCACGGCGCGGGGCAATTGTGCAAACGGCCGCGGTTGCGAGCGTTAGGCGCGATGGTAGCGAATTACTCCGGGGCGGTAGGCTGCCTGGTTCGCAGCCTAAGCGTCACAAGACCCCACAAAATGCCGAAATAGTACGTCAGATGATGGAGCGCGAATGCGAACGGCAGCAGCGGCCAGTACGATTTCGGCAGCCGCGTGGTGCGTGCGCCCAGGATCAGGGTGACGAGGTAGTACTTGATCCAGAGAATCGGGATGAGGATGGTGAGCGTACCGGCGACGAGGAACCAGTAGACGCGACGATCGCGAATCGGCCGCTGCCCCGTCTTGACGCGGTAGCGCCATCGCTGTTTGAGGTAAGCAAAAGGAAACGCGCGGCGGCGGTGATAGACGCGGACGCCCGAGTGATAGATGACGGCGCCGCGCTGCATCAGCTTTTCGATCAGCGCCGTATCCTCGCCGATGTAGCCGACGGACTCATCAAATCCGGTGAACCCGTCGCGGCGGACAAAAAGATTGACCAGGGCGATGTCGCTCGGCTTTTTGATCGCGAAAACGCCTGGCGGAGCCTCGTGGCACTTGATGCCGCTTCCGACATACGGCGTCGCGAGAAGGGTCTCGGAGATCAATTCGGCCCTGGAGGAGTCAGGCGGCGCGGGATCCGGCCCGCCTAGACACACCACTTTTGGAAACTTGTCGAAATGGGCGATCGCGGTTGCGAGCCACAGCGGATCGGCCATCGCATCATCATCTATAAAAGCCAGGATCTCGCCACGGCACTCGGAAACCGCTCGATTTCTTCGAGTTGCAGGATTACGATTGGGCTCGACAACGTTGCGTACGCCGGCTTTTGACAGCGCAGAGAGCGGAGCAGCCGATACGACAATCAGCTCGAATGGAAAATCCGTCTGTTGCGCAAGCACAGACCCAATCGCCCGTTCGGCATCACCGCCGAGTCGCTCGACGGGCATGATCACAGAGACCTTCACTGCATGAAGCTTATCGTTCAAATCCCCGCTTTCAATGAGGAAGCGACGATCGCGCAGACGCTGCGCGATATTCCGAAAAAGATCGACGGCATCTCATCGATCGAGACCCTGGTCATCGACGACGGCAGCACGGACAACACTGTTGACGTTGCGAGAAAGGCGGGCGCGACGCATGTCGTGCAGCTCAAGACGCATCGCGGACTGTCGTCGGCGTTCGGCGCTGGCATCGACGCGGCACTTCGGCTCGGCGCGAACGTCGTCGTCAACACCGATGCCGACAATCAGTACCAGGGCGCCCACATCGCGCGCCTCGTCGCGCCGATCGTCCGGGGAAGCGCGGAGCTGGAGATCGGCGCTCGCGAAGTTTCGAAATCGCCGCACATGTCGCCTCTGAAGCGGATGCTGCAGCGGCTCGGATCGTGGACGGTCGGGCTGGCGTCGGGAGTTCGCGTCGGCGACGCGACCAGCGGCTTCCGCGCGTTCTCGCGCGAAGCGGCGATGCAGATCAACGTCTTCAATCCGTTCACGTACACGCTGGAAACCATCATCCAATCCGGCAACCGCAACCTCGGCGTCCAGTCGGTCACGGTGCGGACGAATCCGCCGTTGCGGCCGTCGCGGCTCTATCGCGGAATCGGAACGTATCTGCGCAAATCGATCGCGACTGTTTTTCGGATCTACACCATCTACAAGCCGCTCAAGACATTCTTCCTCATCGGATCGCTTCTGATCCTTGCCGGCGCCGCGATCGGCGCGCGGTTCCTCTGGTTCTTCTTTCAGGGCGACCGCGGCGGACACGTGCAGTCGCTGATCCTGGCGGCCGTTTTTCTGATTGTCGGATTTCAGACGATGCTGATCGGACTCGTCGCCGATCTGATCTCGGTCAATCGACGACTCAGCGAAGAGGTACTCATTCGATTGAAGAGGATGCGATCGTCGGAACGCGTGCAGACCTCCTTCCGCGGTCGACAACCGCAACGCCCGGCCGAGGAAAAGAAGCAAGAGACGCAGTGGGTCTGGCTGCTCGATGAAGACAAACTCGACGAAGCGACCGCCGCCGCCGAACCTCCGCAGGAGCCGCAGCAGCAACAAGGCCGGCGCCGTCGCCGCCGTCGCGGCGGCATGCAACAGCACCCCGAGCTGCCTGGCAATCGCGGCAAACATCTGAACGAGTAACGGGGTCAGGTCTGCAGTTGCCGGCCATTCGGGTTAGGCCGCCGCGCGGCCATGTGTCGCGCGCTAGCTGGTCAGCATAAGTACGAGTTGGGCCACTAACGACGCTTTGAAGACAACGCTTCCGCCAAATCCTTCTTCGTCGCTCCCGCGGCCAAAGCGGATCGGACAAGTAGGTCAACACTCACCGTCGGATCTCCAGCTTCGAGCTTTGCAACCCTCGACTGGCTCGAACCAAGTCGCTCGGCAAGTTCCATCTGTGTCAACTTCCGACCCGTCCGCAATTTTCGAAGAAGTCGCGCGAGCGCGAGCTTAACCTCCACGAACTGCATTTCGGCATCCGAAAGTTTCAGAAATTCCTTCGCGTCTGCAACTCGCCAGCCGGCATATTCAAGTTTTTTCCGTTTCGCGGCTCGCATTAGTCCTCCTCGCTATCCCGCAGGTAGCTCTTCCAGCGTCGCTTCGCCGCCGGTGATGCGGTGGTTGTTCTCGAGGGCGTAATTCGTGGCAGTTGCTTCCAATCGCGGTCATCGGTCGCGATTCCGGCATCGAGAGACGTTCACCTTCCTGCAGCAGCCGTAGCAAATAGCCAGCCTCGACGCGCGCTTGAGCCGAAAACGGCGGACTTTTCACTTCACCATGCAACCAGACGAGCGGCTTGCTCGGCACTCATCTGCAACATATGTCAGTTCTGACATATTCGCAAGTGCGGCCCAATTCCCCGCAAACGGTGTTGCACGCAGACAAGTGGGATGAACGCCGGTCATCGTTGTCTGTTGGCAGTACGATGAGGCCGTGAAGGAACACATCACTCTCATCGCGATCATCATGATTGTCATGATCGTCGTGCCGGCTTGGCTTCTAGCGCGGCGTTTTCGACCAAACATGTCAGGCCTGGGTAGCGGCGGCACACCAGAACGGTTTGCGCGCCTTCTCTTTGCGGAGATTCTGCTCAACGATCAGAAAGCGGCCGACGAAGGCTGGTCGCGTAGCGCCGTATATCGTCTTCTCAAAAGCGACATAGACCGCGCGAGAGAAATGTTTCTTCTTCGTTTTCCCGCGTCCGAGCAGGCCTTCTACAGCACTCTCGTTTCCGTTCTGGCCCGCGGTGAAGAGGGTCGCCTCGGTTCCGATTATCCACATCCAAGACCTCACGTGGAGAAAGGCCCATGAAACTTTATGCGCAACTGAACTTCGGCGGGAATTGCGAAGAAGCATTCCGCTTCTATGAAAAGCATCTTGGCGGCAAGATCACGATGATGATGAATCAGAGCCAGGCGCCCGGCGCGCCCGGTGGAGCCGGAAAGGCCATCATTCATGCACGGATGAACATTGGAGATACGGTGTTGATCGGAAATGATGTTCCTTCATCCGTCTTCCAGAAAATCCGCAGCGTCTACATGTACCTCGCCGTCGATTCGGCGAAAGAGGCGGAGAGGGTCCACAAGCTTCTTGCTGAGGGCGGCGAAGTCTATATGCCAATGGAGGAGACCTTCTATGCGAGTCGCTTCAGCCAGCTACGCGACCGGTTTGGTGTGTCGTGGTCGATCATTCACGAACGCCCCAGGCCGTGATGCTCTCGGGACTACGCGTGCACGCTGATGAAGCGCGCCGCCAGCTTGGCGGCGAGCCTCTCGTCGCCGCCGGAGACGCGTGTCACGTCGTGAGCGTCGATCGGCTCGGAATTGATCAGCAGCAGCGGAACGGCGAGATCGGTCGACTTGACGCCGGTGGCATTCCAGAGGATTACGCCGTGCAGGTTCGGAACTTTGCGCGCCTCCAGGATCGCGTTCGCGCCGCCTAACACAAATGCAGGTAACGCAACGCCTCTTTCATAGCGGCGCACAACTTTGAAGTGCTCGTTGCGCAACATCTCCTCGAGCCACGCCGGGCCATCGAGCATGATGACGAGTGCTTCGGGCCGCATCAGACGTTGAAGCGAAAAAGAATGACGTCGCCGTCCTGCACGACGTACTCCTTCCCCTCGCTTCGCATCTTGCCGGCCGCGCGCGCCGCCTGTTCGCTGGCTGCGGCCACGTAATCGTCATACGCGATCGTCTCGGCGCGGATGAAGCCGCGCTCGAAATCGCTGTGGATTTTTCCGGCGGCCTGGGGCGCGGTCGCGCCGCGATGAATTGTCCACGCGTGCGCTTCTTTCGGCCCGGCAGTGAAAAACGTCTCGAGATCGAGGAGCTTGTACGCCGCGTGGACGAGCGCTTCCAGGCCGGACTCCTTCACTCCCATGTGCTCGAGGAATTCGTGTCGCTCCCCCGGCGGAAGCTGCGCGATCTGCGCCTCCAGCTCGCCGCAGATCACGATCACCTCACCGCCCTTTTCCTCTGCAATCCTGCGAATTCTCTTCACGTGATCGGTCTCTTTGCCGAGGTCGGATTCGGCGACGTTGGCGACGTAGAGCACCGGCTTGGCGGTCAGCAGATTGAGATCGGATGAAAATCCGATCGCGCGCAGCGGAGTCCCCTTGTCGACCGCCTCTGCCGCCCGCGTGAGCTCGTCGAGCTCGTGCTGCGCCTCCTTGTTGCCGACGCGCGCCGTCTTTCCGACGCGCTCGATCCGCTTGGTGAGCGTTTCGAGGTCGGCCAGCAGCAGCTCGGTCTCGATGATGTCGATGTCGCGCGCGGGATCGATCGTGTGCTCGACATGGACGACGTTGGGATCTTCGAACGCGCGGACGACGTGGAGGATCGCGTCGGTCTCGCGGATGTTCGCGAGAAACTGGTTGCCGAGGCCCTCGCCTTTCGAGGCGCCGCGAACGAGGCCCGCGATGTCGACGACTTTGACGTCGGTGTACACCTTCTGTTTGCTCTCCGCGAGCTCGGCGACCTTGTCGAGCCGCCGATCGACGACCGGCACGATCCCGACGTTCGGCTCGATGGTGCAGAACGGATAGTTCGCGCTCTGCGCGCCGGCGGCCGTCAGCGCGTTGAAGATGGTTGATTTCCCGACGTTTGGCAGCCCGACAATTCCGACACTCAGTCCCATCGCGGGCGCTTAGAACGAAGCGAGGCGCCTCGCCATTTCTGCAGCGCCGCGCAAACCGACCATTTCGTCGGTGATCAGATCGATCGGCATCTCGCGCAACATCTCCTGAAAGCGCCCTTTGCGCAGGAATGCCTTCACGAATTTGCCGTCCGTGAAAAATTTGATGTTCTTCGCTGCGATGCCGCCGGCGAGATAGACGCCGCCCCTCGCCAGCACCCTGAGCGCCATATTCCCCGCCTCGGCACCATAGATGTCGACGAACATTTCAAACGCCTGCAGGCCGACCGGATCGCCGGCATCGGCGAGCAAAGCGACGCGGGCCGGATCGGCCGCCTTCCCGCTCAGAAATTCGTAAACGTTTTCGAGGCCCATGCCGGAGCAGACGCGCTCCCAACTGACGTGGCCATAGCGCTCGAGCAGCGCGAGAAGTAATTTTGTTTGCGTCTCGTCCTGCGGACCGAAATCGGCGTGGCCGCCTTCCGACGGCACGACGTTCCATTGATCGCCGCTCCATATCACGACCGCTTCGCCGAGTCCTGTTCCAGCGCCCAGGATCGCGATCGGTTCGCGCGGGCGGCGTTTTCCCTCGTGCAGCGGCAGCGTGTCGCCCGGTCCGAGAAGAGGAACGCCTAACGCGACGGCGTAGAAATCGTTGATGAGGGCGACCTTGCCGATGCTGAATGCCTTCGCGAGCGCGACCGCCTCCATCGACCACTCGAGATTCGTGACCTCGGCGCGTCCTTCGAGCACCGGACCGGCGACGGCGAAGCAGGCGGCGTCGACCGGACGCTTGCAGCGCGTGAGAAATTCGGTCAGCAGCGCGTCGAAGGTCGGGAATGACCGGCTCTCGAATCGCTCCTCGACGGCCACCGCGCCATCTTCGACGCAGCGCAGAAGAGTTTTTGTGCCGCCGACGTCGCCGGCAATGATGCGCATCGGCGGCGTAGTGTACCGTCATCCTGAGCATAGCGAAGGATCTCCTCGGCGAGATCCTTCGCCGTCTGCGCGGCTCAGGATGACGTTGCGAAGAGCGACATGGCGCGCCGATTCACTTCATCGGGCGTCAGCTCTTCCTTCACAGTCGCCAAGGCCCAAAGAAATCCGAACGGATCGCGAAGGATGCCGTAGCGATCGCCGTAGAACATCTCCTGCGGCTCGACCACGGTCTTGCCGCCGGCGTCGAGCGCGCATGAAGGTCGTGCCGCCCAGTGTCTTCGGCGACGCCAGCTTCGCCTCCATCGGCGGCGGCGCCTCCTGCCCTTCGCGCAGCGTCTCTTCGGTCATCATCAGCACCGACTGCTCGACGCGAAGCTGCGCATGCACGATGCGGCCGCCGGGCAGCTCCGAAACGTAGAGCGACTGCGCGCCGAACGCGCGTCGATAGAAATCGACCGCCTCCCTGCCGTTGGGAACCATCAGATGCGCGACGATGCGCCGGTCGTTGGGCTTGCCTCCCTTGATCGACATCTACTCCTCCTTTTGAATCCGCAGGACGTGGCCCGCGGGATCGATGACCAATCGCCGCAACCACCGATCGACGGCGCGTAGAGGCCGAGGATCGAGGGCGTAACGGCGCTCGCGGCCGACGTTGCGCACGCGCACCAGACCGGCTTCGCGCAGAACGCGAAGATGCTGCGAGACAGCCGGCTGCGAAATGCGAAACGGCTCCATCACTTCAGACACCGACCGATCGCCGCCGCGAAGCAACTCCAGGACGGCGCGGCGGGTGGGATCGGCGATGGCGCGAAAAACGTCGGCTTCAGGCATAACGGCGCGGATTATATAAGCGATTGCTTATATGTCAATCGAATACGCTTTCGTCAGCCGAAGTTCCGTACATCGCCGGAACGGGAATGTTCATCAAGCGCAAATAAACTGAAAGTTGGCCGCGATGATGGACCGAATGGTTCAGCACGACCGTGCGAATCAAACCGATCATCGGAAACGAAACGACCGGCTGGCCGTTGCGTACGAATGAAAATCTCTCCTTGATCAGAGTCTCGTCAGGCGTGGCCTGAAGCGCGGCTTTGAGCTGCGCGACCGAGTCGTTCAGCGTCGCAACGAGATCCTGACCGCCCTGCGGAGACGGACGTGGCCCGACGCCGCCGACTTCCTTGACCTTCGATTTGAGGCCCAGCACGCCGTTGAGCGGGAGCGTCGCGACATGCCAGGCAAGCTGGCCGACCGACATCGACTTCTCGTGCGGTTTCCAGTCGAAGCGGTCGGTCGGGACGCGTTCCAGCATCCGGACGGTCGATTTTGCTTCTCTTTCGAGCTCCTCAATCAGTGATTCTGCCAGTCGCATCCATCAATCATATGATTCGCGCGGAGGTTTCTATGAAAAGACTCCTCGCAGCCCTCTTCACTCTCGCGTTACCTATTTCAGCGCAGGACCTGGCATCGATCGAAAAACGCGTCACGGTGCGCAAGCTCGACAACGGCCTGACGATCATCATGATGGAGCGCCACGAAGCGCCGGTGTTCTCGTACGCCACCGTCGTCAACGTCGGATCGGCGCAGGAAGTGCCGGGGATCACCGGCCTGGCGCACATGTTCGAGCACATGGCGTTCAAGGGCTCCGAGGATGTCGGCGCGACGAATTACGACGCGGAACGCGTGGCGCTGCAGAAGGTCGAAGAAGCGTACGCCGCATATGACACCGAACGGCGCAAGAGCGTCGGGCGCGACGACGCGAAAGTCGCGCAGCTCGAAAAAGCGTGGAAAGACGCGATCGAAGCCGCGAACAAGTACGTCGTCGCGGAGGAGTTCTCGCGAATCCTCGATCAGGCGGGCAGCGTCGGCGTCAATGCTTTCACGAATACCGACGAAACTGTCTACTTCTATTCGCTGCCTTCGAATCGCCTCGAGCTGTGGACGTTCCTCGAGTCGGAACGTTTCCTCCATCCCGTTTTCCGCGAATTCTACAAAGAGCGCGACGTGGTCACGGAGGAGCGGCGGCTCAGCACCGAAAGCAGGCCGCAAGGCCGACTCCGCGAGGAATTTCTCTCGGCTGCCTTTAAAGCGCATCCCTACGGATCGCCTGTCATTGGCTGGCCCTCGGATTTGAAAGCCTTCTCGGCCACCGATGCCGCGGCGTTTTTCAAAAAGTATTACGTGCCTTCGAACATGGTCATCGCGGTCGTCGGCGATGTGAAGCCGTCGGAAGCGTTGCCGCTGCTCGAAAAGTATTTCGGCCGATTGCCCAAAGCACCGCCGCCGGAACCGGTGCGAACGATCGAGCCGGCGCAGACGGCCGAACGCACGGTCGTCCTTCACGAAAAGAGTCAGCCGATTTACATCGAGGGTTATCACCGGCCGGCCGCGACCGATCCTGATGATCCGGTGTACGACGTCATCGCCATCCTTCTGTCGGGCGGGCGGACGTCGCATCTCTATCGCTCACTGGTGCGCGACAAAAAGATCGCAGCTTTCGCGAATGCGTCACCGAACAGCCCGGGTGGCAAGTATCCATCGCTCTTCACATTCAACGCCGTGACGACGCCGGGACACACGCCGGCGGAGATCACGGCTGCGATTGCCGAAGAGATCGACAAAATCAAGAATCAGGATGCAACGCCGGAGGAGCTGCAGTCGGTCAAGACACGAGTCAAGGCAGGGCTTCTGCGCCAACTCGATAGCAATGCCGGAATGGCTTTCAATCTCGCGTTGACGCAGACCGAGTACGGCGACTGGCGCGAGCTCTTCCGACAGATCGACCGCATCGACAAGGTGACGGCGGCCGACGTCCGTCGCGTCGCGAATCAAACGTTCAACCCGAACAATCGCACCATTGCCTACATCGATAACTCGCAATCGCAAAAGAGCGCCCCGAAAGGAGGCACGCAATGATTCGGCGAATCATTCTCATGCTGTTGTTGTGTGTGACGCCGCTGCTGGCTCAGGTCACCGACTATCGCAAGATCCAAACGCCACCGCTGCGCGCCTTCACAGTCGATCAGCCAAAACGCATCGTGCTCTCCAATGGAATGGTGATCTTCCTCATGGAGGACCACGAGCTGCCGCTGATTCGCGGCTCGGCGCTGATCCATGGGGGCTCGCGCGATGTTCCGGCGGATAAAACCGGCCTGGTCGGCATCCGGCGATCAGCTCGACGACATCCTCGAAGCGCGCGCCGCGCGTGTCGAAACTGGCGGCGGCGAAGACTCGACTCGCATCTCGCTCGATGTCCTGAAAGGCGACTTCGATTTCGTCTTCCCGATCTTCGTGGAGCTTCTTCAGAAGCCGGCTTTCCGCCAGGACAAGATCGATCTCGCGAAGACGCAGACGCGAACGGGCATCTCACGACGGAATGACGAGCCGCAGTCGATCATGTTCCGCGAGGCGCAAAAGCTCGCTTACGGTCCCGATTCGCCCTATGCGCGCACGCCGGAATACGCGACGATCAACAACATTACGCGCGACGATCTCATCGCGTTTCACAATCGATTCGTGCATCCGAACAACATCGTGATGGGATTCGTCGGCGATTTCGATACCGCTGCGATGGAGAAGAAGCTGCGCGACGCGTTCAGCTCCTGGCAGCGCGGCGAAAAGGCGCCGCCCGCTCCGCCGGTGAATGCGGCACCCAAGACAGGCTTTTACTTCGTCAGCAAGGAAGACGTCACGCAGGCGAACATCGCGGCGGTCTATCCGACGACGCTGTTGCGTCGCGATCCCGATTTCTACGCCGTCGAAGTCATGAACGCGATTCTCAGCGGCGGTTTCTCGGGACGCTTGCTGACCGACATCCGGTCCAAAGCCGGCCTGGCCTACAACGTCGGTGGCGGCCTCGGCGTCGGATGGGATCGTCCGGTGCTCTTCAACGTCTTCATGAGCACGAAGAGTCCGACGACGATTCAGTCGATCGATCTGCTCAAACAGGAAATCAGCGATCTGCAGACGAAACCGTTTACGGCCGAAGAGCTGCAGTTGGCGAAGGACACGATTTTGAATCGCTACGTGTTCTCGGTCGCATCGAAAGCGCAAATCCTGGGTCAGCGCCAGCTTCTCGAGTTCTACGGATATCCGGCCGACTACATCGAGCGGTTCCGAAAGGGCATCGCGGCCGTGACGGCCGCGGATGTCGAGCGCGTTGCGAAAAAGTACGTCCATCCCGATCAACTGGCGGTGCTGGTCGTCGGCAATCAGAAAGAATTCGAGAAACCACTCGCCACGGCATACGGAAAGGTGACTCCGATCGATGTGACGATTCCGGAGGCTGGAAAGAGCGTGCGCTGATCGATGGAAGTGAGCGGCCTGCCGGCATCGGTCATCGTCTACATCGTCGTATCGATTCTGCCGGTGCTGGCCGCGTTCGGACTGCTCGCGATCATCGCGCGCCTGCGCGCGACAAGTCTGTGGCTCGTACCGGGATGGCTGGCGGCGGCCGCCATCGGTCCGACTCTCGCGGTGTTCTTCGGCGTTCGCCTCATCATCAACACCTTCGCCGATATGGCGACGAAGGGCGGCGGCATCGGTTCAGTATCGGCAGGAATGCGGGAAGCGATGCAGCCGAGTCTGTTCGCGGGTTACGTCGCATGTGCGCTGGCAGTCGTCACGGCGATCATCGCGGTCAGCGCGGTGATCAACGCCGAAACGCCGGCGATCTCGTCGGCCGGGCCGGCGATCACGTCGATTGCGATGCTGATCGTGGCAGTGCTGCTGGTCGCGTTCACCGTGCACATTTTCGACCATGTAAAAACGATGATCATCGATGTCATCGATCCGAACGGTCCGAAGATGGCCGGAGGAGTTGCCACGACTTCGCAGAAGCTCGCGAACCTCCTGACGCACGCCGCGTACGTCTCAGTCGCAACGGTGACCTTCCTCGTCGTGTGTGTCATCGTGTCGGCGGTCATGGACCCGGAAGCACCGCCCAGTAAGGGCGTCGGGCTCGTTCTCACCTTCGCGAGCGTGCTGGCCGTCATCGGCCTCGCCTTCAATCTGATCAACGTCATGTCATGGTGCTCGCGGCTTCGGGAGACGGCGCTGAGCGGACGCATTGTTCGATGAACCTGATCCAGGAGTGGGACAACTTCTACGTCATCATCGGCTCCTCGGCGGCCGCACTGACCGGATTGCAATTCGTCGTGATCGCGCTGATCGCGGAGGCGCGCACGGCGCGTACCACAGAGGCGGTCGAAGCTTTTGGGACGCCGACCGTCGTGCATTTCTGCGCGGTGCTTCTGCTGGCTGCCGTCCTCACCACGCCGCGGCATACGGTAGTCAGTTTGACGGCCTGTCTCGTCGCAACCGGCGCTCTCGGCCTCGTCTACGTCGCGAAGGTGATCATCATGGCGCTGCGACAGCGCACCTACAAACCAGTGCTCGAAGATTGGATCTGGCACGCGGTGCTGCCGGCCATCGCGTACGCGTGGCTCTTTACGGCCGGATGGCTCGCTCCGCGATCAACGGAAGTCGCGCTTTATTGCGTGGCCGGCGCGGCGCTGATGCTGCTGTTCATCGGCATCCACAACGCATGGGACACCGCGGTCTGGATGACGACCACCAAGCCGCGGCGAAAATCGCGGCTGTGAAAAGGCAGAAAGCAGAAGGCAGAAGTACTAGTTCCCCTTCTGCCTTCTGCCTTCTGCCTTCTGCCTCTGCCTTCAACGCTGCTTCGCGATCCAGCGATCGACATTCATCTCGAGCACGCTGAGCGGGACGGCGCCGCTGCCGAGGACCACGTCGTGAAATTCGCGGAGGTCGAAGCGCGGCCCGAGCGCCTGCTCCGCGCGCTTTCTAAGCTCCTTGATTTTCAATTCGCCGAGTTTGTACGACAGGGCCTGTCCAGGCCATGAGATGTAGCGATCGACTTCCGTCTCGACCTCGTGCAGCGGAAGCGCAGTCCGCGTCGCCATGTAGTCGATCGCCTGCTGCCGCGTCCATCCCATCGAATGGATTCCGGTGTCGACGACCAGCCGACACGCGCGCCACATTTCGTATGTCAGGCGGCCGAAGTTGGAGTACGGATCGGTGTAGAAGCCGGCCTCCAGGCCAAGCCACTCGCAATAGAGTCCCCAACCTTCTCCGAATGCCGAGATGTACGAGAAGCGGCGGAAGTTGGGAAGATTGGTGAGCTCGCGACTCAGTGCGATCTGCAGATGATGTCCGGGCACCGCTTCGTGCAGCGTCAAGGATTCGAGGTTGTAGAGCGGGCGGCTCTGCAGCATGTAGGTGTTGACCCAGTAGATGCCGGGCTTCGTGCTTCCCTGCGGCGCGCCGACGTAGCGCCCGCTCGTGTATTTCGGCGCGATGTCTGCGGGCACCGGCTCCACCGTGTATGGCAATCGTGGAAGCGTCTTGAAGAGCGACGGAAGTTTTCCGTCGATGCGCTTCGCGATCCACGCAGCGCGCGACAGCAATTCGTCGGGCGTCTTGGCGTAGAAGCGGGGATCAGTGCGAAGAAATTCGAGAAACGCGGCCCGGTCGCCCTGGAAGCCGACCTGCTTCATCACGGCATCCATCTCCGTCGAGATGCGATCGACTTCGCTGAGGCCGAGTTTGTGAATCTCGGTCGGAGAAAGATCGAGGGTCGTGAATTCGCGGATCCTGTGCTGGTAGTACGCCAGGCCGCCGGGCAGTTCGGATGCGCCGAGGGTCTTGCGGGCGCCGGGAAGGTACTCGTTGCGAAAGAAGTCGAGAAATTCGCGGTAGCCGACCACCGCGCCGTTCATGATCGCGTCGCGGCCCTCGTTGCGCAGTCGCTCGCGTTCACTCTCCGGAACAGCGTTCGGAAATTTCGCGAACGGCTCCCAGAACACACTCTTCGTCGGATCGTCGACGACGTGCGCCGAGATCGTGTTGTCGTAGCCATCGAGCGTCGCGCGCGGAACCGTCATGCCTCGCTTCAGGCCGATGCGCATGAGCGCGATCTGCTCGCGAACGTATCGCGGCCACTGTTTCAGGCGGCTGATGTAGTTCTCGTAATCGTTGACATTCGCGAGCGGCATCTCCTTCGGCAAACGCGAGAAGCCGGAGTGAAACCCGGAGTCGGCGTTGAACGGCATCTGGTAATCGCCGAAATCGAAGGATTCGATCCCTTCGTCGATCTGCCGCTTGAAGATGTCGTAGTTGACCTGCTCCGATTGCGGCAATTTCGATCGATCGATTTTCGCAAGCGAGGCCAGCGTCGCCTTCCGCTGCGCCTGACGCCGCTCGAGATCAGCCATCGTGACCGACGGCATCCGATTGTCATATTCGTGACGGCCGACAGAGGTCGCGAACAGCGGACTCTCTCTGAGCCGCGTCTCCCAGTTGCGATCGAAGAGCGCGTGTAGGCGTTTCACTTCATCGGCTGCCTGCGCCGCTACGGCGATGAAGAGCGCCGCGAAAAATATCATTCGCCTCATTTCGCTCCCTGTTTCGCCTGGGCGATTCGCAGCAGCGCGACGGTGATGTCGTGCAGCGAGTGAATCACGCCGACTTCGAATGCGCTGGGCGCATTCCCGGCCGAACACCCACACGCGTTGCACGGGCCTCCTCGGCCGCCATCATGGTTGTCCATCGGATGGCCGCAGGCACAAGAGTCTTTTTGGAGTTGCATGTCCCCTCCGTTCCGGGAAGCATATTTCGCATAACCCTCATTGCCGGGATGGAAGCGATCCATCGAAAGCCGGTCGCGCCACGTGAAGAGGTCGGCGGTCTGCACGACGACGAGGTTCGGATCTTTCGCGAATCGCTCGACGAGCCGCGCATTCCACGCGTTGACGAGCGGCGTGAGCATCTTGCCGAACGGCGCCGAGGCGAACGGGTTGTAAAGCCCGACGATGAAAATCCTCGCGTGCGGATTGACAACGCGAACCGTGCTGACGATCCGCCCGATCTGATCGATCACGCCGCCGATGACCGCCTGTGGATCGCGCGGCGGCGCGTTGCGCCAGTTGTCGCCCCACAAATCATTGCCGCCGATCGAGACGATGATCACGTTCGACTGTGCCAGCAGGACCTGGACGTTGTGACTCTCGATCTGACGGAGCACATCGGCAGTGCGCGAGCCGTTGATCGCCAGATTGACTATATTTCTTGTATCTATTTTTCGTTTACGTAATTCATCAACAAATCTTCCGCCGATGCCGAGGCCGGACTCGTCGCCGGTGCCGCGGGCGAGGGAATCGCCGAGGATCAGCGGGACGA
>QHVX01000432.1 GCA_003222375.1 Acidobacteriota bacterium | reverse complement strand
CTTCATCGTCGACCGCCACCGGCACGGCCACCAGCGCCAGCGCAGCCAGCAGATCGAGGATGCCGGAAAAGCAGGGATCTTCGACCAGAACGCGATCGCCGGGACGGAGCTGTTCGCGCAGAACGCGCTCGATGCCGTCGAGCGCACCGCTGACCACCGCGATGTGTTTGCTCGGCAGCCTGTCGCTGCGGAAGTGGCTGCGCGCCACGCGCACGAGGTCGCGGTCATTCAGCTCTTCACCGTACAACCGCCGCCGCACTTTCAGAGTGCGCAAGAGCCGTCGCGGATCGGGCAACAGTTCGCGATCCGGATTCCCGGCCACCAGATCGCGAACCCCGCGGGGCGGCGGGGGTGGGGCGGGGGCGGCGGGGGCGGAGGGGCGGACGCGCGTCCCGCGGCGGCGCTCGGCGATCGTCACGCCGCGCTCCTGCAGGATGCGATAGGCCGCCGCCACCGTTGCTCCGGCGATACCGAGGTGTTTGGCGAGATGGCGGACGGCGGGGAGCTGCTCGCCCGGCAGGATTTTTCCGGCAGCCACCGCGGCCTCCACGCTGCGCGCGATCTTGACCGCCGATTTCCCGATGATGTATTTTTGTTCTAGCATATGAACAATATTGTACTAGAACAAACCGACCGAACGCGAATCCACCGGCTTCCTGAACGCGGCAACTACGATCGCGCCACCATCGACGCCATCCTCGACGAGGCGTTGATCTGTCACGTCGGCTTCGTGGTCGAAGGCCGCCCGGTCGTCATCCCGACGATTCACGCCCGCGTGGGAGATCATCTCTATTTCCACGGCTCACCGGCCGCCGGCATGCTGCGCACGCTGCGAGGCGGCCTCGATGCCTGCGTCACCGTCACGCTTCTGGACGGTCTCGTGCTCGCGCGATCGGCGTTCCATTCCTCGATGAACTATCGCTCGGTCGTCGTCTTCGGGAAAGCGGAGGAAGTGTCGGACCGCGACGAAAAACTTCGCGTGCTGGAGGCGCTCGTCGAGCACGTCTGTCGCGGACGTTCGGCCGACGCGCGCGGACCGAGCGAGATGGAGCTGAAGCAGACGCTGGTGTTGCGCGTGCCGATCGACGAGGCGTCCGCGAAGATCCGCATAGGTCCGCCAAAAGATGATGCGGAAGATTACGGGCTGCCGATCTGGGCGGGCATCCTGCCGCTCGCGTTGATTCCGAGCGAGGCGATATCGGATAACACTCTGGCGGTTCCGGAGTACGTCTCGAAATATCGGCGCTAGCGCGACTACTCGCGGCGGATGTTCGCCAGCAAAGAATAATCCGGACCGAGGATGACGTCTCGCGGCCGGATCGGAAGGTCCTTGCTGATCGTTTGCTCGTCACCTTTGATGACGACGAACAACGACGCCGATTTTCCCCCATCGAACACCACGCGCAGGGGCGCGATCACCATGAAATCAGGGGAGACATCGCTCTTCTTGACGGTATTGCTCTATTTGTAACCATTGCTGGCCGGCACGACCTGATAGTTCCATTTGATTGTCGGGATTTCCGCCCCGTAGATCCAGTCGTCGAAGAACCAGCGGAAGTCGGTCTGGCTGTCGCGCTCGACGATGCGCTCGAAATCGGCAGTGGTGGCGAGCTTTCCGTTGTATTCGTGAACATAATCGCGAAGGATTTTCACGAACGTCTCGTCACCGTGCGTTTTGATGCGAAGGATCTCGCGGAGCATGTTGATGACCAGCGGTCCCTTGACATACGTTTGAATCAAGTAGCCGGTCGGAATATCAGCCGTGGCAGCGCGATAGCCATCTCCAATCGGCCCCAGACGACTTCGCTGTGCCCCGCGGAGCTCGACCAGCCACGGGCGATAAAACTAGGTGATTTCGTCAAAGTATTTCGGGCCGTCTCTCACCGTGGATTGCACAAACATCATGGCGGCGTACTCCGCCAGCGCTTCGCTCAACCACTGATCGCGATATGTCCGCCATCCGACCCGATGACCGAACCATTCGTGCGCGACCTCGTGCGCTCTGAAAAGCTCAGTGGCTCCCGGATGTTCGCTGTATGCCGATTCCGCGAGATGAAGAAAGCCATCGAAGGCCTGACCGTGATAGCCGGTGATGCTGGTGACATAGAACTTTTCGCCGCCGATCGGATCGGCCAGGAGAGATTGGAAGAATTGGAGGCTGTTCGCGACATCGGCAGCGCTGTTGTGCAGTCGAGTCTTGACGTCCGTGCCCGGCGTCCAGCCGAATGCGACGATCTGCGGAATCCCGCTGACACTGACCGTCTCCTCGCCGAAACTCTCTGCGGTCGCGAAGGTGACCATCTTCGTCGGCTTGTCGACGATCCAGATCGACTTCGTCGTCGCGCCGTAATCCGTCTGCTTGTCGAGTCGTCCCATCGCGCGCACGACGTTGCTCTTTGCAGCCGACAGCTCGCCACGTGTTGCCGAGAGCGTAGTTCGACGTTTCGAGGTCATAGTCGAACGTCAGATGCAAATCCTCGCCGGTCTTCGAAGGCTTCGGCAAAACAACGGTGAGCGCGGAATCCCAGATCTTGTTCGAAAGGGCCGCAGCCCGTTCGCCGATGTGATCGCGAAGAAGCGTCAACGGATGTCCGCCCTCGTCCTTCACAGTCATGTTTTGCGCTGTCGGATCGATTTGAAGGACGAGCGCGCGGAGCCCGTCAACCCTCGGCGTTATCTCCTCTTCGACGGTGTAGTGACCATTGATCAACTGCTGTTTCGTTTCTCCCACTTTTTCCCAGCGATGTTTCGTCAAGTCGGCCGCCACATCGATAAAACTCAGGGCTGCGGCACAGCTCGAACGCATTCCGGGCCGGCCGTCGGACGTCCGATCCTCCGAACGATCGAGGCTGAGCCAGATCTCCGGCAGAGTGTGCGGCCAGCGAATGAGCTGAATCTCCTCGTCCCGGGACGAGTCATAGTCGTAGCTCACCCAATCGAAATCGGCGGTCTTCA
>QHVX01000431.1 GCA_003222375.1 Acidobacteriota bacterium | reverse complement strand
TCCGGCCAATCCTGCACGATCTCGAGTCCGAGGGTTCCCTGGCCGGCGATGAGCTGCTCGTCGTCGAATGGATGGACGTAGGTCAGGCCCTGCGTTCGCACGAGCTCTTTCGCTTTTTCGTTCGCTTCGTCCCAGATCATCCCGTGCAGCACGACTTCCGCGCCGTAACCTTTGGTGGCCGCGATTTTTGCGGGCGTCGCGTTCTCGGCCATGCAGACGACGGCGCGGATGCCGTGAATCTTCGCGGCCAGCGCGACGCCCTGCGCGTGATTTCCCGCCGACGAGCAGACGACTCCGCGCCTCTTCTGCTCCTCCGGCATCAGCGCGAATTTGTTCAGCGGGCCGCGGATTTTGTACGACCCGACTCGCTGAAACATTTCCGCTTTGAGCCGGACATCGAAGCCGGTGCGCTCGCTGAGCTGACGCGACGTCAGCAGCGGCGTGTGCTTGATGTGTTGCGCGATGCGCGCGCGCACCGTTTCGAAGTCTTGGAGCGACAGCGTGAACATCCCTACATTTTCCCCTCGGCGCCAATCGAGTTCAGGAAATCCTGGACGGTGACGCGGTCCGACTCCTGCTGCGAAGCCGCCATCGCTTTGTTGAAGGCTTCGCGCGCCTTCGCCTGGTCGCCTTTCTCGGAGTATGCCTGACCGAGGATGCTGTAGGCGAGCCAGCTTTGAGAACTGTTCGGATGGCTGGCGATGAAATTATTTAGATATGTTATTGCATCATCATATTTCTTATCATTAATCAGTCCGAAAGCAACGTAATTCAGCGCTTCGCTTTCGTTGTAGTTCTGCTTCGCGCGATCGCGGAGCTCGGCGGCTCCCTTCACGTCGCCTTTCTTTTCGAGCACTGCCGCCTTGGTGCGAAGCGCGCCGGTCGTGTTGCCGAGTGCGAGGGCGTGGTCGGCGTATTTGAGCGCAGTATCGACATCGCCGTTGCGGAGCTCGTAACGCGCCGCGGCCGCCCATGCGTCGCTATTCCAATGCTTTCCGCCTCGAAGCTCACTGCGGATCGACGCACGAACGGTGGCCGGCAACTCGACTTCGATCTTGAGCGGAACTTTCAGTTTTTCCCAACGGAGCGCTGCAGTCGCAGAGTTGTTCGTCAGATCATCGAACGTGAACGCCATCCGCTCCTGGCTGTCGGTCGTGGTCTGCGGCGTCACCGTCACACGCGTCGCATCCTCGGACTGATCGTAGTTGTACGCTCCCCAATCTTGAGCGAACTTGCTGAAGACGACCGTCCACTGCGTCTGTCCGGGAATCATGAACAGGCCGTACGTTCCGGCCGGACGAGATCGTCGTGTTCTCGTTCGCTCCGGCACGCCACAACACCCCGTATGGAACGAGGCCGCCGAAAATCTTCCGCTTGTTCACTGCGGGCCGGTGATACGTGACGTTGACGTCTGTGATGCCGATGGTCTGGCCGACGGTCGCCGCCGGGCTCTGTTCCGGCAGACGAAGCGCCGGCTGCGCCACCGCCGACACCGCGACGAGCAGCGCGATGACAACTAGAGTTCCGCGAATTCTCATGGTTTTTCCTCCTCCGGGATGGATGATCGTACTATTTCGCAGAGGCGAGAAACTGTCTGATGAGCGTTTGTGACTTTTCGTCGCGGATGCGCGTAAAGACCTTGGTCCCGAGCTTGACGATCGTCTCAGGCCGATCGAAGGGGAGGCGCTGGTACATCTTTCCGCCGGCGAAGTGACAAGGCTGGCAGCGCTGCTCGAAGATCGGACGAACCGTCCGGAAGTCGACTTTGGGAATCGCACGACCCGGCATCCGCAGGAAAACGATCAACAACGCAACTGTCACGACCGGAGCCTACTCCTTTACAAGCTCATCGGCAGTTCGTAAACTGCAAACAGTTCCAGGAACTCCAATGATCTCTTATCGCGCGTGCAGGTGGCGGGTCAGTGTGTTTGGGGTGCTCGGTAGCGCTCTCTTCTTGAGCGCGTGCGCGTCCATTCCATTCGACCGCACGGCTGAGTCCCCGACGGTACCCGTCATCACGCAGTCCGATGACGACGATTGGGACCAGCTCAACGCCCAGCTTCGTGCCGATCTGAATCGATACAACAGCCGCGAGATCGTGCGCAAGCCCACGATCGCGCCCAACGCGACGAACGCGAAAGCGCGCGACAAGGAGTTCGCTGATCGCGCCCGCGCGCTATTTGCGCCGCTGAGCTCGATGCGGATTCCGGTGGTCGGCATCCAGCAGCGCGATCTCAGCGACTCATGGCACGACCCGCGTGACGGCGGCACGCGCGTGCACAAGGGCATCGACATCTTCGCGCCGCGCGGACGAGAAATTGTCGCGGTCGCAGACGGAATCCTCAGCTACATCGGCGATCAGCCGAAAGGCGGACATTGCCTCTGGCTGACCACGGAATCAGGTACATCGTTCTACTACGCGCATCTCGACCGATGGGCACCAGGCCTCTACGAAGGCATGGAAATCCAGGCCGGCGATCTGATCGGATTCGTCGGCAATACCGGCAACGCGAAACACACGCCGTCGCATCTGCACTTCGGCATCAATCAGAACGACGAGATGGTCAATCCGTATCCGCTCCTCGCCCGCGCCCTGCCCACCCAGCACGCCCGCGCCCACGTGGAGTTGGGCGGGGGGTTTGGGACGCGGTAGTTGATCACCATCCGCGAAGCGACAGCCGCTGACTCCAAGGCGATCGCGGATCTCACCAAGGAACTCGGATACGCAGCCACTCCGGCGTCGACGCGGCGGCGACTGGCGGAGCTGCAGAGTTCTGACAATGACATCGTGTTTGTCGCGATGCGTTCAAGATCCGTTGTCGGCTGGATTCACGTGCACCGGGTCGCCTCACTGGAGCCCGAAATCTTCGACGAGATTCGTGGTCTCGTCGTGACGGAGTCCGAACGCGGCACGGGCGTCGGCAGTCAGCTTGTCGAAGCAGCCGAGGCGTGGTCACGCAAGCATTCGTGTCCGCGGCTCCGCGTGCGCAGCAACGTCATTCGCACTGAAACGCGCCGCTTCTACGAGAACCGCGGCTTTGCCGTGACGAAAGTTCAGAACGTTTTCGAGAAGCCTCTAGGCCACACCTCGCGCAGCGGTCGCATCACGAAGTCGCGTTCGCGGTAGCGCGGATGCGGCAGCGTCAGGCGGGCCGAGCGACGGCGATGGGCGCTGTGCAGAATCAGATCGAGGTCGATGACCCGCGGCGCATTGCGGGCCGTGCGGCGACGGCCGAGGCGCGATTCGATTTCCTGGAGTGCGTCGAAAAGTTTTTCCGGCGAAAGATTGGTGTGACCGAGGACCACCATGTTG
>QHVX01000428.1 GCA_003222375.1 Acidobacteriota bacterium | reverse complement strand
CGGCTGGTGGGCCTATGAAGTTCTTGGATGGGGCGGCTACTGGGCATGGGATCCGGTGGAGAACGCCTCGCTTCTGCCGTGGCTGACCGCGACCGCCGCGCTGCACTCCGCAATCGTGATGGAACGCCGTGGCGTGCTGAAGGGATGGACGGTCACGCTGATTCAGGCGAGCTTCCTCCTCACCATCCTGGGCACCTTCATGACGCGTTCGGGCGTGTTCAACTCAGTCCATTCGTTCACGCAGAGCCAGATCGGGCCGACGATCCTCGTCTTTCTCGCCGCCGCTCTTCTCTATTCGGTGATCTTACTGTCGCTGCGAATCAATTCGCTCGAATCGGAAGGCAAGATCGACAGCCCCGTCAGCCGCGAAGGGATGTTCCTCGTCAACAATCTGCTTTTCGTGCTGCTGACCTTCACGGTGTTGATCGGCACGATCTTTCCGCTCATCGTCGAGGCGTTCCGAGGCAAGCAGATGAGCGTCGGCCGTCCTTACTTTGACTCGATGGTCGTTCCGATCGGCACCGTGCTGTTGTTCCTGATCGGTGTCGGACCGGCTCTTCCGTGGGGCCGCGCAACGAAACAGCAGGCGATCCGCTCGCTGCTTCTTCCGCTCATCAGCGGAGTCGCGCTCGCGCTGATCGGGTTCATCGCGGGCGTGCGAAATCCGTGGACGATTCTCACGCTGTTGTTCGGCGGTTATGCAGCCTGGGTGACTTTCAATCAGATGTTCCGCGGCGGATCGAAGGTCATCCGGCGAGGACGAAGGCGATTTGGCTCGTACGTCGTGCACGCCGGCGCGGTGATCGTGCTGGTCGCGATCGCAGTCAGCAGCACGATGCGCACGTCGAAGGAAGTGCGCCTGACACGCGGTCAGGCCGCGAACATCGGTCCGTACACCGTCACCTTCATCGGGGCCGAGGATCGGACGGAGCCACATCGACAGTCGACGATCGCGCGATTCGCCGTGACCTCGAACGGAAAACCGGTGACGACGCTCGAGCCGCGCATGAATCAGTACGCGGGGATGCGCGAACCGATCGGCACGCCCGACGTGCACTCGACCCTCACTCGCGATTTGTATCTGTCGATCATGAACATCGATCCGACCAGTCAGACAGTCTCGGTGCTGCTGCTGATCACGCCGATGGTGTCGTGGATCTGGATCGCGGTTTTCATGATGGGCATCGGCGGATTGATCGCTTTGATACCGATGCGACGTGTCGTCATCCTGAGCGAAGCGAAGGATCTCAGGATACCGGGCAGCCTCGCGACGGGAGATCCTTCCCCTTCGCTTCCCTCAGGGTCAGGATGACGATGAACCGCACGGTCCTCATCGTCGGGGTAGCGATCACACTCGCGCTAGTCGCAGTCCTCTTCGTCGGACTCGGAAAAGATCCGGCCGAGATCAAGTCGCCGCTGATCGGCAAGCCAGCGCCGCCGTTTACGTTGAAAGCGGTCGGAACCGGGCAGACGATCGATATCAACGCGCTGCGCGGCAAGCCGGTTGTCGTCAACTTCTGGGCGACTTGGTGTGTCCCCTGTTACCAGGAGCATCCCGTGCTGGTCGAAAACGCGCGACGGATCCCGAATGTTCAATTCGTCGGCGTCGTCTTCAATGACACCGAGGACAAAATCAACGAATTTTTGCGCGAGCGCGGATCGTCGTATCCGACACTGCTCGATCAGCAGGGAAAAACGGCGATTGCCTACGGTGTCGGCGGCGTGCCGGAGACGTACTTCCTGAATCGGCAGGGGGTGATCGTCGCAAAATTCACCGGGCCGATGACGACCGAAATCCTGCAATCAAATCTCGCGAAAGCGATGCAATGATCTTGCTTCTCCTTGCTGTCGTCCTGGGAGCACCGCACGGAACGCCTCTCAGTGGCACGGCGCTCGAGGAGCGGACGCACGAAGTCGCATCGCTGCTGCGTTGCCCGGTGTGTCAGGGAATGTCGGTCGCCGACTCGCCGTCGACTGATGCGCTCGATACACGCAGGAGCAGATCCTCAACTACTTCGAACAGTCGTATGGCCAGTTCGTGCTGCTCAAGCCGGAGAATCCCTTCGTGTGGATCTTGCCGGTCGTCGTGCTGTTGCTCGGCATCGGAATTGTGATTTTCAAGGCGCGCCGATTGACTGACAACCGAGAACTGACAACGGACAACTCCTACATCAATCGCGTCCGCGAGCTGGTGGAAAAGGAATGACCGACTGGCTCAGCGCGTCGGCGATGCTGCTCGCCGGCGTGATTGTCGGGGCGATGTTTCTCTACGGGATGCGGCGCCGTCAGGATCGCAGCGATCTCGAACGCGCCGACCTCGAGGCCAAGCGCGATGCGCTCATCGCGCGACTCCGCGAAGCGCCTGATCCGTCGCTCGAGCGCGATGCGGCGGAGGTGCTGCGGAAGTTGGACAAGATGGGTGTAGAAGCGGCCCCGCTCGGCGGGGCCGCCGGCGGGCTAAAGCCCGCGGCTACACAGATCAAAGGCTTCCTGTGGGGGGCCGGCTCGGTAGCAGCGATCGCGGCGATCGTCTTTTTCGTCACACGGCAAACGAAGCCCGCCGCGCCCGCGGATCCGCTCGCCGATCTCGAACGCTCCGTGCAACAGAATCCCGACAATCTTCCGCTGCGCGACGATCTCGCGAAGGCCTACCTCGATCGCAACAACATCGAAGGGGTTTCGGAGCAGACGCAATACGTGTTGCAGCGCAATCCGAGCGATGCGCGCGCCCTGACCTATTCAGCAATTGTCCACATCATCGCGCGACAGCCGGAAGCAGCCGCCGCGATGCTGCAGCGCGCGACGCAATCCGATCCGAATCTCGTCGACGCCTGGGTCGGCGTGGCATGGCTCAACGCGCAGGCCGGCGACATGCCGCGGGCCGAGGCGGCAATGGCGGAGGCGAAGCGACGACATCCCGAGATGGCGGAGCGTCTCGACCAGTTGATGGCGCATCTGCGCGGTCCGTCGAAGGCCGAGGCTGTCCACGTCACGCTGAATTACGGCGGACAGGCGCGCGGGATGATCTTCATCATCGCGCGAGCGGCCGGAGTTACATCCGGACCTCCTGCGGCCGTGAAGCGTCTGCCGCTGTCCACTTTTCCCATCGATGTCGATCTGTCGGCGGCCGACTCGATGATGGGCCAGCCGCTGCCGCAAAAAATGCGCATCGAGGCGCGCATCGACTCCGATGGCGATCCGCTGACGCACGACCCCAAAGATCCGGGAGCCGTGGCTGAGGGAGTCGTGTTAGGGAATAGCGTCTCGTTGACGCTGAAATGAATGCAGAACGCAGAATGCAGAACGAAGAATTTAGAAA
>QHVX01000430.1 GCA_003222375.1 Acidobacteriota bacterium | reverse complement strand
ATCTGGTGATGGACGGCGAGACGAACTGGTACGAGGGCATTCAACTGCTGGCGGTCTACGCGATCATCGCAGTCGCGCTGTACTTCCTTCCGGCCGATGCGACGCCGGCGCACCCATGATGCGGCGACCATACTTCTTCGAGATTTTCACGCTCGTCAACTTCGTGATCATTCAGATTTTGTTGTGGCGAATCACGCGCGCGCCGGTGATGACGTTGTTCTGGAGCCTGCTGGCGCTGGCGCCGCTTTTTGTCGTGCAGGGTCTGCTGGGAGTCGGCATCCGTTTGCTCGCTGGACGCGAGCGCCGCGCCGCCTATCTGGCGGTCATCCGAACTTCGCGCTGGAGAAGCGATGCCGCACGTGTGGTCGTCTTCAGCGCCCTTTCGGCGCACGTCTATGGCTGGATCAAACTTTCCGTTCCGCTCCTGCACCCGCGGCTCTTCGACGCCGAGCTTTGGAATTTCGACCGCGCGATGTTCGCCGGTCATTCCCCGAACATCTTTTTTCTGAGTCTCTTCTCGACCTCGCTGCGATTCTTCGACTGGACCTACGCGTACGTGTTCATTGCCAGCATCTACATCGCGACTGCGTATTTTCTGTCCGCTGAAGATTCCCGGCTGCGAATCAATTTCATGAATGCGAACACACTGATGTGGATTATCGGAGCATGGCTGTACATGCTCGTCCCATCGCTCGGACCGGCATATCGCTTTCCCGAAGTATGGCTTCCGCTGTCGGCAGACTTCGCCAACACGCAACAATTACAACGACTTTTGATGACTAATTATCAGCATGTATTACGGCTCGAGCCTGCGAACGTCCTGCTCGGCATCGCGGCGTTTCCCAGCCTTCACGTCGCGTTCGAAGTGCTGGTCACGCTGTGGATTCGCGGACGATGGAGGCTCCTCTTCACTCTGATCGCGCTCATCATTTTTCTAGGTTCGGTCATCACCGGCTGGCACTATCTGATCGACTCGATCGCGGGCGTCATCCTGGCGATCCTGTGCTACCTCGCGGTCGCAATACCGCAGCGCCGGAAAGCGTTTCTGGTCGCGAATGCCCCAACTGACTGAACAACAGATCACGCTCGGCGAGATCCTCGCTAAGAGGACGACCGAAGCGGCGCCGGAGCTCGTGGATGTGCTGGAGAATAAAGCCGTCCGCTGCTACTCGTGCGGCCATCGCTGCAAGATCCTCAACGGCCTCAACGGTATCTGCAAAGTCCGCTTTAACGAAGACGGTGTGCTCAAAGTGCCGCGCGGATACGTGGCGGCGCTGCAGGTCGATCCGATCGAAAAGAAGCCTTTCTTCCATGCCTATCCGGGCGCGCTGGCGTTGTCGTTCGGAATGCTCGGCTGCGATTACCACTGCGGCTATTGTCAGAACTGGGTGACGTCGCAGGCGATTCGGGATCCCATTGCCGGCGCGCCGCCGACCGATGTCGAGCCGGCCGATCTCGTGAAGCTGGCGAAGAAGCACGGCGCGAAAGTCATCACGTCGACTTACAACGAGCCACTGATCACGTCGGAGTGGGCGGTGGAAGTGTTCAAGGAAGCGAAGAAATCGGGCTTGATCTGTTCGTACGTTTCGAACGGCAACGGCACCGAGCGCGTCCTCGACTACATCGCGCCGTACGTCACGATGTACAAGATCGACCTCAAAGGTTTTTCCGACGCGCACTATCGCGACCTCGGCGGCACGTTGCAGCCGGTGTTGGAGTCGATCAAGGGACTCAAGCGGCGCGGAATTTGGCTGGAGATCGTTACGCTCGTCATTCCCGGCTTCAACGATTCCGATGAGGAGCTCACGAAGATCGCGGAGTTTCTCGCCAGCGTCGACGTGAACATTCCGTGGCACATCACCGCCTACTCGGCAAGCGCGCCGGATTGCGCTACATCTATCCCGGCAACATTCCGGGCGCGTTCGGCGATCGCGAAGGAACGCACTGCCCGAATTGCGATGCGCTGGTGATCGGTCGCTACGGATTCCGTGTGACATCATACAAACTCGTCGACGGCAAATGCGCGTCGTGCAGCGCGCCGATTCCGGGCGTGTGGGGCGATGGGACCGCGGCGATCGGGCGCGACGGAATTCCGCGGCCGGTGTGGGTCGCCTAGCCCTCATTTCGAGGTTGCTTGATTCCAGGCGTTGCGGTAGTGCTCGATGCCGCTTTCGTACTTTGCTGCGGCGACGTCGTCATCGCCCTTGCTGAGTTCGTCCCTCGCTTTCACGACGTCTCGACCAGCGGCCTCGTTGATGATGACGACGGCAAGCAGCCGATCAGCCTTTACGATCCGGTTGATGAAGTTCAGCGCGCCCGAAACTTTCCGCAGATCGTTGACGGCATCCTTCTCTTTCTGGAAAGC
>QHVX01000016.1:19028-21054 GCA_003222375.1 Acidobacteriota bacterium | reverse complement strand
ATGAATTGGATCGTGAAGAACTTCCTGCGCGGACTCATCATCGTCGTCCCGATCGCACTGACCCTCTATCTGGTCTACGAGGGATTCACCCGTATCGATCGGCTCCTCAACCTGCCGATTCCGGGTGTCGGCTTTGCGCTCACGATCATCCTGATGATCCTCGTCGGCGCGCTGGCCTCGAATTTCTTCGTGCGAAAGTTTCTGGAGTGGACGGAGGCGGTGTTCACGCGCGCGCCACTGGTGCGGCTCATCTACGCCGCGATCCGCGATCTGATGGAAGCATTCGTCGGCGATCAGAAGCGATTCAATCAACCGGTGGCAGTATCGCTGGTGGACGGCCTGCGCACGGTCGGCTTCATGACGCAGGACAACCTCGGATTTCTCTCGATGCCCGGTTATGTCGCGGTCTATCTGCCTTTTTCGTACAGCGTGGCCGGCTCGCTGGTCCTCGTGCCGAGCGGCAAAGTGGAACGGTTGACGGTCGATAGCGCCGCGCTGATGGCGCTCGTCATTTCCGGTGGTGTGTCGCGAGTCACTGCTTGATATGATCGCGCCGCTGTAATGGCGCAGATTTTTCACCGCAGCACGAACACTCTGTCGCGCGTGACGATCTTCGGCGCGGTTTTCATGATCGGATTTGTGTTGTGGGTGATCGGCGGCATCGTGCGTTCGCCGTACGCCACCGATCAGGGAATCGCGCGCGAGCAGCCGGTCCCATTCAGCCATCAGCATCACGTGGCAGGCCTGGGCATCGACTGCCGCTACTGTCACACCTCGGTCGAGACTTCCAACTTCGCCGGCATTCCGCCGACCGCGACGTGCATGAATTGCCACGCCCAGATCTGGACATCCGCCGACATGCTGGAGCCGGTCCGCGCCAGTTATTCGACCGGTAAGCCGATTGTGTGGTCGCGCGTCCACCGGCTTCCCGACTTCGTGCACTTCAATCACAGCATCCACGTGGCCAAAGGAATCGGATGCGCGACCTGCCACGGACGCATCGACAAGATGGCGCTGACCTACCAGGCTTCGCCGCTGACGATGCAGTGGTGTCTCGACTGCCACCGCAATCCGGAGCGATTCGTCAGGCCGCGCGATCAGGTCTTCAACATGGCCTACGTGGCCCTCAATCAGGAACAGATCGGACCGAAGCTGGTCCACGAGTACAACATTCAGAGCCTGACGGCCTGCTCGACATGTCATTACTGAGATGAGCGAACGGAAGACCTACTGGCGAAGTCTCGAGGAGCTGTCGCGGAGCGACGACTTCGAAGACGCACTGCGCGACGAATTCCCGCGACAGGCCATGGCGCTCGACGCCGGCGTGGACCGCCGCGACTTCGTGAAGCTGATGGGCGCGTCAATGGCGCTCGCCGGCCTAACAGCCTGCAATCGGCCAGCGGAAAAAATCGTCCCGTATACCAAGCAGCCCGAAGATCTGATTCCCGGAAAGCCGATGTTCTTCGCGAGCGCGATGCCGCTCAGCGGATTCGGCACCGGCGTCCTCGTCGAGAGCCACATGGGAAGGCCGACGAAGATCGAGGGCAATCCCGATCATCCGTCGAGTCTCGGTGCAACCGATGCCTTCATGCAGGCGTCGATTCTTGGCCTCTACGATCCCGACCGCTCGCAAGTCGTCCGGCACCTCGGCGAAATCTCCACGTGGAGTGAATTCATCGGGGCACTGCAAGGACCCCTCAAGAGCCCCGGCACATTGCGACTGCTGACGCAGACCGTGACGTCGCCGACGCTCGGCGCGCAGATCGGGCAACTCCTTACGCAATATCCGGGACTCGAGTGGCATCAATGGGAACCGGTGAGTCGCGACAATGTTCGTGAAGGGATGCGCATGGCGTTCGGCGGCTACGTCAACGCCGTCTATCACTTCGACAAGGCGAACGTCGTCGTCTCCCTCGATTCCGATTTTTCCGACAGCGGACCGGGACATCTGCGCTATGCGCGCGATTTCGCATCGCGACGCCGCGTGCGACAGGGCGCGACATCGATGAACCGCTTGTATGCAATC
>QHVX01000016.1:0-18971 GCA_003222375.1 Acidobacteriota bacterium | reverse complement strand
CCCGCGCCCTCCTGGGTGGAGGACAGCCGCCCACGGCAATCATCTCTGCGATTTCCAAAGATCTTCAGGCCAACCGCGGCGCGAGCATCGTCATCGCGGGCGAGGATCAGCCGCCGGTGGTTCACGCGATTGCGATGGCAATCAATCAGAGTCTCGGCAACATCGGAACGACGATCACCATCACCGATCCGGTCGAAGTCGCGCCGACGAATCAGCTGGAGTCGCTTCGCAAGCTCGTCACCGACATGAACGCCGGCGCTGTGAAGGCGCTCGTGATCCTGGGTGGCAATCCGGTGTTCGACGCCCCGGCCGATTTCAACTTCGCGAATGCCTTCAAGAAGGTGCCGTTCCGGGTGCATTCGAGTCTCTATTACGACGAGACGTCGATGCTCTCGCACTGGCACATCCCCGAGACCCACTATCTCGAATCGTGGAGTGATTTGCGCGCGCACGATGGAACGATCTCGATTGTCCAGCCGCTCATCGCGCCGCTCTATAACGGCCGCTCACAGCACGAGATCCTGGGCGCACTGATCGGCGGCCTCGATGTCTCTCCTTACGATCAAGTCCGCCGCAATTGGGCTTCCAAAGGCGGCGCGAACTTCGAGCAGGCCTGGCGGCAGTGGCTCAATGACGGCGTGATCGCCGGCTCGGCGTTGCCGCCCCGCTCTGCGAGTGCGTCCATGAACGTTCCGGCACCCGGCCCGCGGCACGCGGCACCCATCGAGTTGAGTCTCAAGCCCGATCCGACAATCTACGACGGGCGTTTTGCGAACAACGGTTGGCTGCAAGAGCTCCCGAAACCGCAGACCAAGATCACGTGGGACAACGTGCTTCTCGTCAGCCCGAAAACCGCCCGCGACATGGACTACGACGACAAGGAACGCGAAGCCCTCGTCAACGAGCGGCACACCATCCTCGTCGATCTGAAATATCGCGGAGAAAGTCTGCGCGTGCCGCTGTGGGTGATTCCGGGTCATCCCGACGGCGCGGCGACGTTGCATTTCGGAAGTGGCAGGAAACGCGGCTCCGTGCATGTGCCGGAACAGATGATTGGCGAGGGAGAAAGTCCGGATCCACGTGTCGTCGGCGTCAATGTGTATCCGATTCGATTCTCGGATGCCCTCAGCGGCGGGGGCGGCGCACAAATCGTTCGCGCGAACGAACCTGCGTATCCGATCGCATGCACCCAGGAGCATCAGAGCATCAACGTCAGTGACATCGGCGGCGATCGCAAGATCATTCACGCCGGTACGTTCGAGGAATATCAGAAGAATCCACGCGCGATCGTGGAAGGCGAGGAGCCGAATTCCGAGACGATGTATCCGCCGTACGCCTACAAAGGACACGCCTGGGCAATGGTGATCGATCCGTCAGTCTGCACCGGCTGCAACGGGTGCGTCATCGCGTGCGTCTCGGAGAACAACATCGCGATCGTTGGAAAAGATCAGGTGCAGCGCGAGCGCGAGATGCACTGGCTGCGCATCGATCGCTACTATCGGGGTGCCGTCGAGAATCCCGAGGTCTTCCACCAGCCGGTGCCGTGCATGCAGTGCGAGGTCGCGCCATGCGAGCCGGTGTGTCCCGTTGAAGCGACCTCGCACAGCAGCGAAGGCCTCAATGACATGACCTACAACCGCTGCGTTGGAACAAAGTACTGTCAGAACAACTGTCCGTATAAAGTGCGGCGCTTCAACTTCTACTTCTATTCCGATTACGACACGCCCGCCCTCAAGCCGATGCGCAATCCCGATGTCACCGTTCGGTCGCGGGGCGTCATGGAAAAGTGCACCTACTGTGTACAGCGCATCAACGAGGCGAAGATCAATGCCGAAAAAGAAAATCGCCGCGTACGCGACGGCGAAGTCACGACCGCCTGCCAACAAGCGTGTCCGACCGAGGCGATCGTGTTCGGCGATATGAACGATGCGGACAGCCGCGTCGCCAAACTCAAGAAGGAGCCCGCGCACTATGCATTGCTGGCAGAGCTGAATACCAGACCACGAACGACTTATCTGGGCGTGATCAGGAATCCCAATCCGGAGATCAAATCGTGAACGCAGAACGCAGAACGCAGAATGAAGAATTGAGAAAGGGTCACCGTAACATTTCTACATTCTGCATTCTGCGTTCTGCGTTCTGCATTCATCGGTAGACAGCATGGCAACAGAACAAGTCCCCATCCACGAAGTCCGCCCTGTCACGCAGGAGCTGAAAATTCCTGCGCGGTTCATCCCGCAGCCGGTGCTCGAGCCGGGGCACACGTATTCCTCAATCACCGATCACATCAGCTCGATCGTTCTGCGGCGAAAGATGCCGCTCATCTGGTACGTCGGCATGGGGTTGTCGACGATCCTTTTTCTGGTGCTGCTCGCCGCCATCGGCCAGCTCATCATCGTCGGCGTCGGGATCTGGGGCATCAATCATCCGGTGGCCTGGGGCTTCGACATTCTCAACTTCGTCTGGTGGATCGGCATCGGCCATGCCGGCACGCTGATCTCCGCAATTCTGCTGCTGCTGCGGCAGGAGTGGCGCACGTCGATCAACCGGTTCGCGGAAGCGATGACGCTCTTCGCGGTCGCATCCGCAGGCTTGTATCCCGCCTTGCACACCGGCCGTCCGTGGTACGACTTCTGGCTGTTCCCATACCCGAACACGATGACGCTGTGGCCGCAGTTCCGGAGCCCCCTGATCTGGGATGTGTTCGCGGTGTCGACTTACGCAACGGTGTCGTTCCTGTTCTGGTACACCGGACTCATTCCTGATCTCGCGACGCTGCGCGACCGAGCCAACAGCTTTTTCGGCCGCAAGATCTACGGCATGCTGGCCCTCGGCTGGCGCGGATCGGCGAAGCACTGGTATCGCTACGAGAGCGCGTATTTGCTCCTGGCGGGACTCTCAACGCCTCTGGTGCTCTCGGTGCACACGGTCGTCAGCTTCGACTTCGCGGTCGCACAACTGCCGGGCTGGCACTCGACATTCTTCCCGCCTTACTTCGTCGCGGGCGCGGTCTATGCCGGCTTCGCGATGGTGCTGACGCTGGCGATCCCGTTCCGGAAAATCTTCAAGCTCGAAGATTTCATCACCATCAAGCATCTCGAGAACATGGGCAAGGTGATGCTGGCGACCGGGATGATCGTTTTCTATTCGTACTGCATGGAAGCGTTCTTCGCCTTCTACAGCGGCAACGTCTTCGAGAAGTACATGTACCTCAATCGCGCCACCGGGCCGTACTGGAAGATGTTCGCGATGCTGATCATCTGCAACGGACTTGCGCCGCAGCTGATGTGGTTCAAACGGCTCCGCACCAGTGCGTTCTGGCTGTTCGTCACGGCGCAATTCGTCAACGTGGGCATGTGGCTGGAGCGCTTCGTGATCATTCCGACCTCGCTGCACCGCGACTTTCTTCCCTCGTCGTGGGGCATGTATCACGGCACGCGTTGGGACTGGTCGATGTTCATCGGTTCGATCGGCCTGTTCCTGTTCCTGCTGTTCCTGTTTGTGCGTTTCCTGCCCATGATCTCGATCTTCGAGATGCGCACGCTGGTTCCGGAAGCGCATCCGATCGCCGATGAGCCGACGGTGGAGAAGGCGATCTGATGGCGATTGGAAGAGTCATCGAAGGGACATACGGCGTGATCGCCGAATTTGCCGGCCCGGAGGAGCTCGTCCGCGCGGCCGAAGCGGCGCGCGACGCCGGCTATACGCAGATGGATGCCTTCTCGCCGTTTCCGATTCACGGTTTGCATGAAGCGGTCGGAATGCATCACACCAAGCTCCCGATGATCGTGTTAGGCGGCGGCATCCTCGGCGGCCTGGGCGGGTTCTTCATGTGCTGGTACGCCAACGCCATCAGCTATCCGCTCAACATCGGCGGAAAGCCTTTCAACAGTTGGCCGGCGTGGATTCCGGTCACATTCGAATGCGCGGTCTTGCTGGCGGCGTTTGGGGCGGTCTTCGGCATGCTGGCCCTCAACGGCCTGCCCATGCCGTATCACCCGGTCTTCAACGTGCCGCGATTCGATCAGGCGTCGCGCGACAAATTCTTTCTGGTGATCCAGGGGCGCGACCCGAAGTTCGATCTCGACAAGACATGGGATTTTCTGGAGACGCTCGATCCGCGGGAGGTCACCGATGTCCCCTGGTAAAGGCAGAAGGCAGGAGGCAGAAGGCAGAAGGCAGAAGGCAGAAGGCAGAAGGACGAGGCGTGTTGCGTTACTTCTGCCTTTTGCCTTCTGCCTTCTGACTTGCCGTCAGAGGATGGCGGTGCAACCGAAATACGATCCCCTCGAGCCGAGCGACTTTTTCGCCGACGGCATGTCCGCGCGTCCGCGCATTCCCGGAACGGTTGCCCGCGGCGAAGCGTCGACGGTCGGCTACCTGGCAACCGGAAAGATCAACGGACAGGATGGCGACGCCTTCCCGTTCCCGATCACGATCGACGTGATGAACCGCGGCGAAGAGCGATTCAACATTTTCTGCTCGGAGTGTCACGGCAAGGTTGGCGACGGCAACGGAATGATCCCATCGCGCGGCTATCGCCGTCCCCCGTCGTATCACAGCGACATTCTGCGGGCGGCGAAGAACGGCCACTTCTTCGACGTCATCACGAACGGCTTCGGCGCGATGCCGTCGTATTCCGCGCAGGTGCCGGTGAGCGATCGCTGGGCAATCATCGCGTACATCCGCGCGCTGCAGTTGAGTCAGCACGCCACGATCAACGATGTTCCGGCCGACATGCGAGCGAGGCTTCGCTGATGGCTGCTCAGCGCGCACCGTCGACGGGCATCGTCCGCTTCCAGCGACCGGCACTCATCGTCGGTGTCATCGGACTCGCCATCAGCGCAATCGGATGGGTCAGCCCAGTTTCATCTTCTGGTTCTCGATCGCTGCCGGATGCCTGGGTGTTCTGATGTTGCAGTACACGACCGGCGGCGAATGGGGATTGATGATCCGCCGCCCGCTGGGCGCAGGCGCGCGCACGATGATGTGGATGGTGCTCTTCTTCATCCCGATCGCGATCGGCATGAAGTATCTCTATCCCTGGATGAATCTCGACTGGGCGCGGCGTGACGCAGTGGTCAGCCAGAAGCTCGCCTATCTGAACTGGAAGCGCTTCGGCATTTTCGCGATCGTCTATTTCGGTGCGTGGATTTTGTGGGCGTGGCGCATTCGCGTGTTGTCGCTCCAGTTCTACAAAGATCGCTCGCCATACACCGATCTCGCCCGCCGTCGATGGGCGGCGGCCGGATTGCCGATGATCGTGCTGACGCTGACGTTCGCGTCCATCGATTGGATGATGTCGCTCGAGCCGAAGTGGAACTCGACGATGTATGGCATCACGTTCACGGTCGGCTGCGGCCTTTCGGCGTTCGCGTTCGTGACTTTTTTTCTGGCCCGGCTCGCGACCACCGATGCGATGAAAGGCATCCTGAAGCCCACCCACCTCCGCGACCTCGGCAACCTGATGCTGGCGTTCGTGATGTTTTACGCCTACACCGCGTTCTCCGAGTTCCTCCTGATCTGGTACGCCAATGTGCGCGAGGAGATCCCGCACTACGTCATCCGCGACGTAGGCGTCTGGGGAGCAGTGGCGGCGGCGATCATCGTCTTCCACTTCTTCCTGCCGTTTTTCATGCTGTTGATGCGGCCGATCAAGGATCGCGCGGAGACGATCACGATCGTCACGATTGTGATTCTCATCATGCGCTACGTCGCGATCTATTGGCTGATCGCACCTTCCTGGTACGACCACTTTCACTATTCGATCTGGAGCCTCACCACGCTGGTCGGCATCGGCGGCGTGTGGATCTGGACCTTCATCGATCAACTGAAAGGACAAACGATCATTCCGATTCACGAGACATGGGTTGAAGAGGCCATCCGGGAAGGGGCGATTCGCGTCAATGCCTGAAATCGTCAATCCCGAGACGCATCACGAGCGCAGCGACGTCAACGTCCGCGCGCTGTTGATCTTCATGGCGATCTTCATCGTGTTCGCCGCCATCAGCCACCTGCTGTTGTGGGGAATGTTCAAGTACTTCGCAGAGATGGCCCGGAACAAGACGACCGCGCCGCTGACCGATGTGGCGCGCCCGCCCGACGCGTCGATTCCGCAGCAGCCGCGTTTGCAGCCCTTTCCGAATCGCGATCCGCGCGGAATCATGATGCCGCCTAACACGACCACGCCGGCCGTCGACATGGAAGACATGCGGGCGGCCGACGAGCAGGCATTGCACACGCCGGGGTGGGTGGATAAGCATAAGGGCGTCGTGCGATTGCCGATCGACGTCGCGAAGCAGTTGGCGGTGCAGCGGCTGCACGTAGCGCCGGCTCTTAGCCGGCCGGCTGGAGAGCCGGCTCCACGTGGAGTTCAGAAATGACGTGGGCATTGTTGGTCGTCGCCCTCGCGCAGAATTCCGCAACGCCGCCGAAGCTTCCCGGCGAAGTCTCGATTCAGCAGCAACTCAACGCGCAGATTCCGCTCGATCTCATGTTCCGCGACGAGAGCGGCAAGATCGTCCGGCTGCGCGAGTACTTCCGCGGCAAGCCGGTGCTCATCAACTTCATGTACTACCGCTGTCCGATGCTGTGCAGCATGGTCATGGAGGGCATCAGCAGCACGCTCACCGAGCTGAAATTCGACGTCGGCAAAGAGTTCGAAGTCATTACAGTCAGCATCGATCCGCGCGATATGCCGCGCGAAGCGGTCGCGAAAAAAGACAAATACATCAAGCGCTACGGACGCCTCGGCGCTGCCAGTGGCTGGCATTTTCTGACCGGGCACGAATCGTCGATTCGCGCGCTGACGAATGCGGCCGGCGGGACGCATCTCGCGTTACCTGTATGGATTCGAATACAAGCCGCGCGACGTCCGGCTCGCGCTCGTCGAAGCGTCGGCGAGCAAGATCGGCACGGCCAGCGATCAGCTTTTGCTCCTGTGTTACCACTACGATCCGGCGACCGGTAAGTACAGCCGCAGCGCGATGAATTTCGTGCGCGCCGGCGGCATCGCGACAGTGATCGGCCTGGCGGGATTCATCATCATCATGATTCGGCGTGAACGTCATCCTGACCCTGAGCGTAGCGAAGGGGAAGGATCTCCGGAGACCCTTCGCTCCGCTCAGGGTGACGGCGAGGATCGACCGTCATGATGCTGACCGATTTTCCGCTCTTCCCCGAGCAGGCGTCGACGGTGGCGCATCAGGTCGACGCACTCTACATCATGCTGACGATCGTCACCGGGCTAGCGATCGTCTATCGCCGCCGCCCCGACAACGAGCTGGACCAGGAGGAAGAGGCGCCCAAGGCGTTGGAGATTGCCTGGATCGTCATCCCGTTCATCTTTTTTATGGCGACGTTCGTGTGGGGATCGTGGCTCTACTTCGAGCTCGCGCGTGTGCCGGACAACGCGCTCGACGTCTACGCCACCGGCAAGCAATGGATGTGGAAGTTTCAGCATCCGAGCGGACAGCGCGAGATCAACGAGCTGCACGTCCCGGTCAATCGTCCCATCCGCGTCACCATGGCGTCCGAGGATGTCATTCACAGTTTGTTCTTCCCGTACTTCCGCACGAAAGCGGATGTGCTGCCGAATCGCTATCGGACGTTATGGTTCCAGGCCACGAAGACCGGGCGATTCCACATTTTCTGCGCCGAATATTGCGGCACGCTCCACTCCGGAATGATCGGGTGGGTGGAGGTCATGGAGCCGACCGATTATCAAAAGTGGCTGGCGGGCGGCACGGAAGGTTCGCTGGCCTCGCAGGGCGAGAAGCTCTTTCAAAAATATGCGTGCGCGACGTGCCACACCAACGACGCCACCGCACGGGGACCGGTGCTGTTAGGCCTGTTCGGAAAAACCGTCACGCTGTCGGACAACAAGACGGTCGTCGCCGATGAAAATTACATCCGCGAATCGATCCTCAATCCGCAGGCGAAGCTCGTTCAGGGCTTCGGTCCGATCATGCCGACGTTTCAGGGGCAGGTGAGTGAGGAGGACCTGCTGAAGCTCCTCGCGTACATCAAATCGCTGACGCCGCCGCCGAAGGGATAACGATGACCTCCGTTACGTATCACGACGTCCGATTCCTCGAGCCTGCCAAGACGCGCAACTATCTCAATGTCGACTACGGCGCGTTCTCGTGGCTCTTCACGAAGGACCACAAGCGGATCGGGATCCTCTACATGTTCTCGATCTCGATCATGTTCATCCTGGGCGGCTTCTTCGCGATGATGATGCGGCTCGAGCTGCTGACGCCGGAAGGCGATCTGCTCACCAGCGACACCTACAACAAGTTCTTCACGCTGCACGGCATCATCATGATTTTCTTTTTCCTCATCCCGTCGATTCCGGCGGTGCTGGGGAACTTCATTCTGCCGATTCAGCTCGGCGCGAAAGATCTCGCGTTTCCGAAGCTCAATCTCCTGAGCTGGTATCTCTACATGATCGGCGCCTTCGTCGGGCTGCTGGTGATCATCCTCGGCGGCGTCGACACCGGATGGACGTTCTACACGCCCTTCTCGACGCAGTACTCGAACATGCATGTGTTCGGGACGACCTTCGGCGCGTTCATCGTCGGCTTCTCCTCGATTCTCACCGGACTCAATTTCATCGTGACGATCCATCGCATGCGCGCGCCGGGCCTGACCTGGTTCCGTCTGCCGCTGTTCGTGTGGGCGATGTATGCCACCAGCCTCGTGCAGTTGCTGGCGACGCCGGTGCTCGCGATCACGCTGGTGATGCTGATGATCGAGCGCGTGGTGCACGTCGGCATCTTCGATCCGGCGTTAGGCGGAGATCCGCTGCTCTATCAGCACATGTTCTGGTTCTACTCACACCCGGCGGTTTACATCATGATCCTGCCCGCGATGGGCGTCGCGAGCGAGGTCGTGGCAGCGTTCACGCGCAAGAAGATCTTCGGATACAAATTCGTCGCGTTCTCATCGCTCGCGATCGCGTTCCTCGGATTTCTCGTGTGGGCGCATCACATGTTCGTCGCCGGGATCTCGGTGTACTCGGCGATGATCTTCTCCTTCCTCAGCTACTTCGTGGCGGTGCCGTCGGCGATCAAAGTTTTCAACTGGACGGCCACGCTCTACAAGGGCTCGGTCTCCTGGCAGACGCCGATGCTCTACATCCTCGGATTCATCGGACTGTTCACGATGGGCGGAGTGACGGGACTGTTCCTGGCGGCCCTCGGACTCGATGTGCACGTCACCGACACATACTTCGTCGTCGCACACTTCCACTACATCATGGTCGGCGGCGCCGTGATGGCGTATTTCGCGGGCATTCACTACTGGTGGCCGAAGATCACCGGCCGCATGTATCCCGAATGGTGGGCGCGGTTAAGCGCACTGCTCGTGTTCGCAGGATTCAATCTCACATTTTTCCCGCAATTCGTTTTGGGATACGTCGGGATGCCGCGCCGCTATCACGCCTACGCGCCCGAATTTCAGGTGCTCAACGTGATGTCGACCGCCGGCGCGTCCATTCTTGCCCTCGGCTACGCGTTGCCGCTGGCATATCTGCTTTGGTCGTTACGCTTCGGGAGAAAAGCGGGCGTGAATCCGTGGGGCGCGGTCGGACTCGAATGGACCACCAACTCGCCTCCGCCGAAAGACAATTTCCACGAGACTCCGGTTGTGACGTGGGATGCGTACGACTATCCCGCGATGCTGAAGGCAATGGGAGAAACGCAGAACGTATGAAGGCAGAAGGCAGAAGGCAGAAGGCAGAAGTGCGAAGGCAGAAGGCAGCAGTGCGATGTCGATGATGGTTACTCATCCTTCTGCCTTCTGCTTTCTGCCTTCTGCTTTCATGGGAGTGCGATGACGGCAGTAGTTCACGGCGACGACGAGCACGCCCACCACCCGTTCCTCCAGCATCAGTTCGAGGACCTCGGGCAGCAACACGAAGCGTCGATTCTCGGCATGTGGATGTTCTTGTCGACGGAGATCCTGTTTTTTGGCGGCGTGTTGTGCGCGTACTGGATCTATCGCGTGATGTATCCCCAGGCGTGGGTGCTCGGCGGCGAGCAACAGAACACGCTCGCTGGCGGCATCAACACAATCGTTCTCATCATCAGCTCGCTGACGATGGCGCTCGCCGTCCGCAATGCGCAACTCGGCAGCCGGCGAGCCACGGTCGCGATGCTGATCGCGACTCTCTTTTTCGGCAGCGTCTTCCTGGGCGTGAAGGGTTTCGAGTACACGATGCACTGGCGTGAGGGCCTGTTCCCCGGCGTGCATTTCACGTGGCACGAAGTTCCCGAGCTCGCGCCAAAAGTGCAGCTCTTCATGGTGTTTTACTGGGGCCTCACCGGTCTGCACGCGCTGCACATGGTGATCGGCGTCGGGTTGCTATTGTGGATGATCTGGCGCGCGTGGCGCGGCCATTTCGGTCCGGAGTACTACGGTCCTGTCGAAGTGATGGGACTGTACTGGCACTTTGTCGACATCGTGTGGATCTTTCTCTTTCCGTTCCTCTATTTGATTCCACATTTTGGTGTGCACCATGGCTGACGAACACAGAAACGAACACGCAGCACCGCATCACATCACGCCGCTGACGACGTACATCTTCGTTTTCGTCGCACGGGCGGCCGGGACACTGCTGACCTGGTTCGCCTCGACCGTCGACCTCGGCTGGATGAACACGCCGATCGCGTTGGTAATCGCGACCACGAAAGCGGCGCTGGTCATTCTAACGTGGGTCGTCGTCATCGGATCGTTCGTCTGGCTGGGCGTGCTCTTCGTGCTGACGTTCGCCGATTACCTGACGCGCTTCTGGGCGATTTACTGATGCTCAGCGCGGCGCGCCGCGTTTTTCGAAAAATCTTTCCGCGCCGCCGCCACCCGCTGCTCGATGCCGAGCTCGTCGAAACTGGACGGGATCGGGAATTCGGCTCCGCATATCGTGATGTGGTGCGGGCGGAGTCTGCCGATGACGACTTTGTCACCGAGCGATACGCAGAAGGGCAACGGTGGCGCAGTGTTCTCAATCACTTCGCAGACGGTGGTCGAGTGCTCGATATCGGCGGCGGGAATGGCGCCATTGAGTTGGCCTTGATGGCGGACGAGAAGTGGCGTGTGGTCAGCGTCGATCGGCAGTGGAACGAGACGGTCAGAATGTTACGTTCTGCGACCGGTGCGTGCGTTCGACGAGTCATCGCCGATATCGCGCACCTGCCGTTCCGATCTTCGCGTTTTGATGTCGTGACGTGTCTGGAAACGATCGAGCATCTCGCTGATGCGCGTTCGGCAGCGTCGGAGATGGCAAGAGTGACCCGGCCGGGAGGACTGCTGTTGGTCACCACCCCGCCGCGATTTCGATTCGCGCTCCGCAGTGATCCGCACTTTGGAATTCCGGGCCTGCTGCTTTTCCCTGCCGGTGTGCAACGCACAATTGCCGCTCGGCAAGGCTTCTCGCAGCCACATCATTTCGTCGATCGCATTTACAGCTCGACCAGACAACTTGAAAGGTTGTTCAGCGGATACGAGCAGCTCGTGATCCTTAGCCGCTCGCGTGCTCCACGACGGTGGTTCTGGGACGCTCTGATATTTCGACGCCGCCAGTCCTCAGGATAGACTCGCGGCGATGCGTTACCTCGTCACCGGCGGTGCCGGTTTCATCGGATCGAATTTCATCCGCTTTCTCTTTGGCAAATACGGCGACGACGCGCAGGTCGTCAATCTCGACAAGCTGACCTACGCCGGCATTCGCGAGAACCTCGCGGAGTACGAAGGAAAAAAGAACTATCGATTCATCCACGGCGACATCACGAACCCGGCCGACGTTGCCGGAGCCTATGGCGATGGAGTCGACGTCGTCGTCAACTTCGCGGCCGAGACGCATGTCGATCGCTCGCTGATGGAAGCGGGGTCGTTCATCCACACCGACGTTCACGGTGTGCTCGTTCTGCTCGAAGAGGCGCGCAAGCATGCGCCGAAGTTGAAACGTTTCATTCAGATTTCGACGGATGAGGTCTATGGCTCGATCGATCGCGGCTCGTTCAAGGAGACCGATCCCCTGAGTCCGCGCAATCCATATTCGGCGTCGAAGGCCGGCGGCGATCGCATGGCGTACGCCTACGCGCAAACGTATGGCCTGCCGGTGATCATCACGCGCGCGTCAAACAATTTTGGACCCTGGCAGTATCCTGAAAAGTTGATTCCGCTCTTCGTAACGAACGCGATCGACGATCGTCCGCTGCCGCTCTACGGCGACGGACAAAACGTCCGCGATTGGCTCTTCGTCGAAGATCACTGCGCTGCGATCGATTTCCTCGTCGACCGCGGCGAGAATTCCGAGGTCTACAACATCGGTGGGGGGAACGAGAGGGAGAATCGCGAGATCACGCGCAAGATCCTCGAGATCTTGAAAAAACCCGAATCGCTGATCAAGCCGGTCGCGGATCGGCAAGGCCACGATCGGCGATACTCACTCGACACGAAGAAGCTCGAGCGTCTCGGCTTCAAATGCGACGCGCATTTCGACGATGCGCTGCGCCGCACCGTGCAGTGGTACGTCGATCATCAAGCGTGGTGGCGCGCGATCAAGGAGCGCAGTGCGGAATTTCGCGAGTACTACGCGAAGCAATACGGTGCGTTCGAGTCGTCATCCTGAGCGAAGCGAAGGATCTCGTCAACGGAGATCCTTCGCCGTCTGCGCGGCTCAGGATGACCGATTACGTGATCGCTTTCGCGATCAGAAACGCCGCCGTGGCCGCCAGCCCGCCGGTGATCGTCGTCTGCAGCGCGCTCTTGAGCGGACGTGCGCCGGTGTAGCGGCCTTTGATGAGGCCGAAGACGAACAGCGCGACGATCGTCACCGAAACTGAAAAGACGAGTGCCGTTTGCGCGTTGCCTAGCAGCATATAAGGCGCGAGCGGAATCAGTCCGCCGACGATGTAGGCCGTCGCGATCATCGCCGCGCTCGTGCGCGCGCGCCGCGGATCGGGACGCTCCAGGCCGAGCTCGAAGCGCATCATGAAGTCGACCCACTGCTTCGGCTTCTGCGTCATTGCCTCGACCACCGGTTTGATGTGCTCCTCAGCGATGCCGTATTCGCGGAAGACGTCGGCGACTTCCTTCATCTCCTCACGCGGCATCTGCTTCACCTCGAGGTGTTCCCGCTTTTCCTCAGCCGCGTAATGTTCGGCGTCGCTTTTCGCCGCCAGGTACCCGCCCAGGCCCATGGCGATCGAGCCGGCAGCGATTTCGGCGAGACCGGCCGTGACGATGATCCCGGCCTGCTGGATCGCACCGGAGAGCCCGGCAGCCAGGGCGAAGGGCACCGTTAGGCCGTCCGACATGCCGATGACGATGTCGCGCACGATGGCGCTGGAGGTGAAGTGCCGCTCGACGTGTAGCGTCTGAGGCATCAGCCCATTATGACGCGGCGCAGCGCTGGATGTCGGCGAGAAGAGCGGGGAGGTCGAACGGTTTCGAATGGACTGCGAAAACGGGATCGATCAGCTTCGTCTGCAGCTCACGTTCCGGAACAGCGGTTGCGACGATGGTTCGCCGCAGCAGCTCCGGCGATTTTTCGCGAATGTATTTGAGGACGTCGTATCCGTTGACGCGCGGCATCATTAAGTCGAGCAGGATGACGGCGTAGGGTCCGTGCTTCAGCTTGTCGATCGCTTCCTTACCGTCGCGTGCGGTATCGACGCCGAAGCCCTGCTGACGGACGATCGCCGACAACATCACCCGAATCGGCTCGTCGTCGTCGACGATCAACGCCCGCACCCGGCAATCTTACGTGAGCGCCGAGAGGAGCAGGAAGGGACCGACGAAGATCGCAAAGAGAATTGCAAAAAGAATCGCCAAAGCGATCGCAACTGGAATCAAAACCGCGATCAGTGCAACGCCGAGCGCCAATAACAGTGCGAACTTCACGACCAGCACGATCGCGATGATCGGTAGAAAAAGCAGCTTGAAGGGAAGCAAAACGAACCTGAACGCGAACATGGCTGCGCCTCCAAATCAGTGGATACGAGAGGCGGCGGCGCGGGTTGCATCCCACTTGAGCCCGCGAGGCCCCACGTAGACCGACTGCGGCCGGATCAGGCGGCCGGTCTTTTTCTGCTCCATGCAGTGCGCGATCCAGCCCGCGACGCGGCTGATCGCGAAGGTCGGCGTGAACAGAGGCGTTTCGAGGCCCAGGCCGTGAAGTAGGAGCGCGGTGTAGAACTCGACGTTCGTCTGCAGCCGGCGGCCCGGTTTGTATTCCTCGAGAAGGCGGATGGCGGTGCGCTCGACGCTTTTGGCAAGATCGTAAAGTGGATTTCCGCCGAGGAGTCGCTCGGCCGCGGCGGCGAGGACGTCTGCTCGCGGATCGCGGACCTTGTAGACGCGATGCCCGAAGCCCATGAGCCGTTCGCCGGCCTCGATTTTTCGGCGGAGGACTTCTTCGGCGCGCGAGGCGTCGCCGATCTCGAAGACCATGTCGAGCGCCGGGCCGGGCGCACCGCCGTGCAGCGGACCTTTGAGTGCGCCGACCGCCCCGACAATCGCTGAGACGACATCGGAGCCGGTCGATGTGATTACGCGCGCCGTGAACGTCGAGGCGTTGAGGCCGTGATCGACGACCGTGTTGAGGTACGTCTCGAGCCCGCGCACGCGCTCGACGGACGGCATTTGTCCGTCGAGCATGTAGAGGTAGTTGGCGGCATGGCCGAGGTCTTTGCGCGGCGCGATCGGGTCGCGATCGTGGAGCAGGCGCGAGTACGCCGCGACAATCGTAGGGAACATGGTCAGTGGAGCGCCGCTGACCCCAGCGGCGGCTCTCAATGCGTCCATCGAGTCGTCCTTGTGCTCTGCCGCAGCGCGGAGCACCTCGTACGCGATGTTGGGGAGCTCGCGCTCGGCATTTAGAAACTCGGCGACGCCGAGGATCTCGACCGTCTGCTCAAAGGTGGCGTTGGGCGCGAGCTCCTCGACCGGATAGCCGCGGATGATCAACTCGCCGCGCTCGCCGTCGACCATGCTGATCGCGGTCTCGGCGGCCACGACGCCTTCCAAACCTTGACTCACCGGCAACATATTATCAATACCGTCAATATTGATGCTAAAATCAATGTATGCTGACCGCTCCCGAAGCCGCCCAGCGGCTCGGAATCAGTGTGGCGACACTCTACGCCTACGTCAGCCGCGGTTTGATCCGCTCATTTCCCGACCCCCAAAGTCCCCGTGGCCGGCTGTATTCCGATGAAGATATCGAGCGCCGGAGGCCGGAGAAGGCCGCCGAGCGCGCACTGCATTGGGGCGGGCCGGTCCTCGAATCGGCGATCACGCTGATCGCCGGCGATCACCTCTACTATCGCGGGCAGGACGTCGCGGACCTCGCGCGGACGCACTCGGTCGAAGACGTCGCGTCGCTGATCTGGAGCGGCTCGATGGCGACCGGAATTTTCGCTCTGACACAGCTCCACGTCGTCTCCGGTCGCGCCTCGGAAGGATTGCCGTTCATCAATCGGGCGGTTTCGATCCTGCCGATCGTCGCGGCCCGCGATCCGTTGGCCTACGACCTCCGGCCGCACGCCGTCGCGCAAACCGGTTGGCGCATTTTGAATCTGCTGACAAGCGTGGCGGCGGAGACTTCCGAGCTGGCGCCGACTGTCGACGAGACGCTTCAGAAACGCTGGGCTCCTCGGACTCGCGCCGCACGGGATCTCATCCGCGCCGCGTTGATCCTGTGCGCCGATCACGAATTGAACGTCTCGGCGTTCGTTGCCCGCTGCGTGGCATCAGCGGGATCGAATCCGTACGCGGTCGTGAGCGGAGGTCTCAGCGCCATCGAGGGCAATAAGCACGGCGGCATGACCGCGCGCGTCGAGCGAATGCTGGAAGAGTTGCGTTTCGCGCACGATCTTTCAGCGGCACTCGCCGAACGCCTGCGGCGCGGCGAAGCGATTCACGGCTTCGGACACCGTCTCTATCCGAACGGTGACCCACGGGCGAAAGTGCTGATCCAAATGCTGGGCGAGAATTTTCCGAAGTCGAAAGAGCTGCACTTTGCGCTGCGCGTTGCCCAGGCGGCGGAGGAGTTGATCGGGGAGAAGCTGACGATCGATTTCGCGCTGGTCGCGCTTGCCAAGACGTTGAAAACGGATCCCGGAGTCCCGCTCGCCCTCTTTGCCCTCGGTCGCACGATCGGCTGGGTTGGTCACGCGATCGAGCAATACGCGCGCGACGAGATCATTCGGCCGCGGGCGGGGTATGTGGGTGTTCCCCCGTCACCCTGAGCGGAGCGAAGGGTCTCTTCCACGAGATCCTTCGCCGTCTTCGCGGCTCAGGATGACGCTTCGCGTCATTTTTTCACCATCTTCTTGAGCTTGCCCAAAATCTTGTCGCCCACCAGCGAATCGGCGGCGTTGAGCACGCTCTGGATCATGTCGAGCACGTCCTGGCGTCCGCTCCAATGCTCGCGCAAAACGGCGACGTCGGTGTTGGTCAGCATCTTGTTCAGCACGTAGACGCCGAAAATCAGATCGTCCATGTAGCCGAGAGGCCCGAGGAGCGCTTCGGGCATGAGGTCGAAGGGGAGGATGAAATACGCGACTGCGCTGCCGAGGAGAACTTTGTTCTTGCCGCTGACGCGACGGTCGGTCGTGAGACGCCACAACAAAATGAAGACGTCGGGCACGAGCAGCAGAAACTCGGCGGTCTTGCCGATCACGCCGCCCTGCTTGTTGATGAAATCCTGGATCGACGATCGGACCCGATCGTAAAAGCGCTTCGCCCTCTCCTCGGTCACCGGCCCGCGGCCGGCTTCCTCTTCGACGCTGCGCTCGATGTCATCCGCGGTTCGAGTCTCCTCCATCTTTTTCCTCCGTAGCGAAAGGCAGGTCTGCGCCGCCTCTGCCAAGAATCACGTCCAGGCCACCGTCGATGATCCAGACTCGCTGAATTTCGGCGTCAACGAATTTGGGCAAGAAACGATCCAACGAGAACACCAGCGTGGACGGCTCCTCGTAGCGTACCAATTCGGCGGGGAGGCGGTCGCGCATCAGGCCAAAGAGAAATTTTGGAATAGGGATCACTCCGAACGCTGAAACGGAGTGCAACGGGATGCGCACCGTGCGGCCGCTGGCGGCAATTTCGTTGATCTGCACTTCGAAGGGAACGCTGATGAATTTCCTGACCGATCCGCCCACGCGCATCAGCCCGTTTTCGAAGCGGATCTCCAGCTTCTCGATCCCGCTCTGCGCGATGTGGAAGGATTGGACCAGCGCGTTGACTTTTTCGCCGTTGATCCTGACTTCGAGCTGATCCCATTCAACGAAGCGGCGCACGGGCTGTTATTATCTGCGCGGCGTGCCCAAGCGGACCGACATTAAATCAATTTTGGTCATCGGTTCGGGGCCCATCATCATCGGCCAGGCGTGCGAGTTCGATTACTCCGGCACGCAGGCCTGCAAAGCGCTCAAGGAAGAAGGCTATCGGATCGTGCTGGTGAACTCGAACCCGGCCACGATCATGACCGATCCCGAATTTGCCGACCGCACCTACATCGAGCCGCTGACCGCCGACACGCTCGAAAAGATCATCGAGCGCGAGAAGCCCGACGCGCTGCTGCCGACGGTCGGCGGGCAGACCGGGATCAACCTCGCCAGCGCACTGTGGGAAGCGGGCGTGCTGCAAAAACATGGCGTCGAGATGATCGGCGCCAACTACGACGCGATCAAAACCGCCGAAGACCGCCAGATGTTCAAGGACTGCATGATGCGGATCGGCGTCGAAGTGCCGCGATCGGGTTACGCCGGCACGGCCGACGAAGCGGAAGACATCGCGACGCGCATCGGATATCCGGCGGTGCTGCGGCCGTCGTACACGCTGGGTGGGACGGGCGGCGGGATCGCGTACAAAGTCGAAGAGCTGCGCACGACCGCCGACCGCGGACTCGATCTCTCGCCGGTGCACCGCGTGCTGGTCGAAGAATCGGTAACCGGCTGGAAAGAATTCGAGCTGGAGGTGATGCGCGACAAGGCGGACAACGTGATCGTCGTCTGCTCGATCGAGAACTTCGACGCCATGGGCGTGCACACCGGCGACTCGATCACGGTCGCGCCGCAGCAGACGCTGACCAACGACGAATATCAGGCGATGCGCGACGAAGCGAAGCGCATCATCCGCGCCATCGGTGTCGAGACAGGCGGATCGAACATTCAGTTCGCGGTGCATCCGACCACCGGACGACGGCTCGCGATCGAGATGAACCCGCGCGTCTCCCGATCGTCGGCCCTGGCCTCGAAGGCCACCGGCTTTCCGATCGCAAAGTTCGCGGCCAAGCTGGCGGCCGGTTACACGCTCGATGAGATTCCCAACGACATCACGCGCAAAACGCCGGCGTCGTTCGAGCCGACGATCGATTACGTCGTCGTCAAGATCCCGCGCTTCGCGTTCGAAAAATTCCGCAATACGCCGCCGGTTCTGGGCCTCTCGATGCAGTCGGTCGGCGAGTCGATGGCCATCGGTCGCACGTTCAACGAGGCGCTGCAGAAAGGTCTGCGATCGCTCGAGATCGACATGCACGGACTCGAGACGCGCAACACGCCGCCCGAAAAACTGCACGAACTGCTTCGCACCCCCGGGCCTGACCGAGTCTTCGCGATCGGCGATGCGTTGCGCATCGGCATGCCGGTGGAAGAGATCTACGCGCTGTCGGCGATCGATCCGTGGTTCCTGCGTCAGATGCGGCAGATCATCCGACTCGAACAGCAGGCACAGACAAGAGTGTCGGTGCCACAACTGAAACGCAACGGATTCTCGGATCATCAGATTGCGAAATTCGCCGGCCTGACGGAGCGCGAGGTGCGCGAAGAACGCCATCGCCACGGCATTCGGCCGGTTTACAAGCGCGTCGACACTTGCGCCGCAGAATTCGAAGCATCGACGCCGTATCTCTATTCGACCTACGAGCGCGAAAACGAAGCCGACCCCACCACCCGCCGCAAAGTCAT
>QHVX01000429.1 GCA_003222375.1 Acidobacteriota bacterium | reverse complement strand
GGACCGATAAGCCTGCACGATCGATCTTCCGACGCGCGCGGCTCAGAATACGTTCGTCGGCGTCGATGCCGGTGAGGTTCGCGCCCGGCGCGCGATTGGCGGCCAGAATGAGAAGCGTGCCTGTCCCGCAGCCCACATCCAGAACCTGATGTCCAGCGGTCAAATGAGCCGCGTCCACGAGGCGCAGCTTGAACCGTCGTTCCGGGAGTGTCATACGGATGACGACGTCGTACAACGGCGTTATCAAATCATATCGAAGCGCCGGGATGAAAGATCGGTCAGGCTCGTGGTGACGCGGCATAACCAAATGCGACGATCATCTGCCGTGATCCTGCCAAGAACACGATCGACTCGGGCGGGTTCGCCATCATCGGTCCGTGGGCACATAGACGCTCCAGACTGCTCGTCCCGCTTTTTCGTCGAACTCGCCTTCCATCACGCCAAGAACCTTTGTCAGCCACAGGTAGCGCGCGTCTTCGGCCCCGAACACCAACGTCAGGCTCGTTCTGTACTGCTTTGGAGTCCGAAGACCGTAACCTCGACCATCGAATCGTATCCGAGCTCCATCGTGCGTTTCGATGAATCCCGTGGGATTCATCGTGCAAAGGTGAAGAGCCGCGGGAACCGGCTGACCACTGCGCATCAGCGGGTAAACGCAGTTTGCTGACCAGAGCGACCATCGGATTCTTCCGCGGAGCCGCTCCCCCGTCACAATCCCGTCGCCACTCCCGATATAAGCACCCGCATGCTCCTCACCGACACCGACGGCATCGGCTGACGGTTCATCCTGATATTGGAGAACCGCTTTGAATAGAAGCTCAATCATTGTTCATTCGTTAGTGGATAAATACCGAGTGCGACCACCTCGCGAAGCGATGCAACCGCTTGCCTGTTCAGTTTCGCCGCCCTCGATGTGGCGATGAGTTGCTCATCGAGATCG
>QHVX01000015.1:8746-34238 GCA_003222375.1 Acidobacteriota bacterium | reverse complement strand
ACGTCATGGCGACATTCATCGGCATCCTGCCGGGTGCCATCGCCTTTGTTTACCTCGGCGCGGCGGGCGCAGCGGCCGCGACGCAAAACAAAACCAAGACGATCATCATGATCGTGGGAGTGGCCATCGCGTTTGCTGTTTCGATTTATGTCGGCAGAATCGCGAAGCGCGCGCTATTTCACGATCAGCTTGAAGATGCCGGCGATCATTCCGATGTACAGCAATGATGCGACGACGATCAAAATGATTTTGCCGCGTCGCGCCAGCCTGGCGGCGTAGAGACCGAAGGCCTTGTTGATCGGATTCCGCCGCGGCAGAAAGGTCAGCATCGGCGCTTGCCGATAGCCGATTTCCTTGCGCACGCGCAGCAGCTCCGGATCATTGCGAAGTTTCTTCAGGCTGTCATCGAGCGTCTCGACGGCCTTTCTTCGATTCTTCGCGACGATGTACACCCGGATCAGGTTCGCCCAATGCTTTCCTTCATAGGCCTGAAGCTTGATCGCCTTCTGGCAAAGATCGGCGGCCATCTTGCGCTTGCCTTCAACGCGCGCGAGACACAGACCGTAGCTGGACAGACCAGCGGGCATCTTGTCGGCCGGCACGTTTTGATACACGGCCGAGAAAACTCGCAATGCGTTTTCGAAATCGCCGCGTTCGGTTGCAGCGATCCCTGCGTTTACAGCTTGAGCGACATCCAACGGAGGCTCCACCTTTTTGACCCGCGCAGATTGTAGGCCTACCCTGCCCACGAAGGCGAGGGTATGCTTTCCAGTTCTAAGCGGAGGCCTGATGAGCAATCCCCTTGCAGAACTCGCCAAAATTGGTCAGAGCGTCTGGTACGACCAGATGGAGCGGCGGCTGATCACGACCGGCGCGTTGAAAAAGATGATCGAGCAGGACGACCTGCGCGGCATGACGTCCAACCCGACCATCTTCGAGAAGGCGATCGGCGGCAGCGAGGACTACGACGCACAGCTGCGACAGCTGGCCGGACAAAATAAATCGCGCGACGAGATCTACGACGAGCTGGTGCTCAAAGACATCTCGGAGGCAGCCGAGATTTTCCGTCCGGTTTACGACCGCACCGACCGCACCGACGGCTTCATCAGCATCGAAGTCAGCCCGACGCTGGCGAACGACACCCAGGGGACGATCGCCGAGGCGAAGAGGCTGTTCGGAAGGCTGCAGAGGCCAAACGTCATGGTGAAGATTCCCGCGACGCCGGCAGGCATTCCGGCGATCGAGGAGTCGCTGGCGAGCGGCATCAACATCAACATCACGCTGCTGTTTTCGAACGACGTCTACGCACAGGTGATGGAAGCGTACCTTCGCGGTCTGGAGCGACGCGCCGAAAAAGGTCAACCTATTGACCATATACGTTCGGTGGCCAGCTTCTTCGTCAGCCGCATCGACACGCAGGCCGACAAGCAGATCGAAGAGAAGCTCGAGCAAACCGGCGACCGCGAATTGGAATCGCTCCTCGGAAAAATCGCCATCGCGAACGCGAAATTGGCGTATCAACGGTTCAAGAAGGTCTTCGAATCCGATCGGTTCAAGAAGCTGCAGGCGAAAGGCGCGCACGTACAGCGTCCGCTGTGGGCCTCGACCGGAACAAAGAATCCGAAATACAGCGACGTGATGTATGTCGAGTCGCTGATCGCGCGCGACACGATCAACACGCTTCCGCCTGCGACGTACGACGCCTTCCGCGACCACGGGAAAGTCCGCATCACGATCGAGGACAACCTCGACGAGGCGCGCGAAGTTCTGCGGAAATTCGAGGCGAAGGGTTTCAGCCTGAAAAAAATCACGGATCAGCTCACCCTCGACGGCGTGAAGTCGTTCGAGGCCTCGTTCGTCTCGCTGATGTCGGTCCTGGAAGCGCGCCGCGACGCGGTCACGCGCGGCCTGGACGACCGCCAGACCGAGCACCTCGGCCCGCATCAAGCGGCAGTCGACGCTGCGATCTCGCGCATCGAGAAAGAAAAATTCGTCGAGCGCATCTGGAAGAAGGACGCCACGTTGTGGAAGAGCGACGACGCGCACAAGAAGATCATCAGCAACGCACTCGGCTGGCTGACGGTCGTCGATCAAATGGCGAAAAACGCGAAGGAGATTCGCGCGTTCGCGGAATCCGTCCGCCGCGATTTCGACGCCATCGTGGTCCTCGGCATGGGCGGCTCGAGCCTCTGTTCCGAGGTCACGCGCCGCGTGTTTGGAAAGGTCAGCGGCTATCCCGAGCTGCTGGTGCTCGATTCGACGGTTCCGGAGGCAATCCGCAATCTGGAATCGAAGCTGAAGCTCGAGCGAACGCTGTTCATGGTCGCTTCGAAGTCGGGCACGACGACCGAGCCGATGATGTTTCATCGCTACTTCTACGATCGCGTGAAGTCGGTGAAGGGCGATCGGGCGGGCGACAACTTCATCGCCGTCACCGATCCCGATACGCAACTGCAGAAGGACGCGCTGCGCGACAAGTTCCGCAAAGTCTTCATCAATCCGGCCGACATCGGCGGGCGCTACTCGGCGCTGTCGTATTTCGGAATGGTCCCCGCCGCCATCGCGGGCGTCGACATCGAGACGCTTCTCGATCGCGCGGTGCACGCGGCGCATGTCGCGATCGTTCCGTCGCCGAAGAAAAATCCGGCGGCGATGTTAGGCGCGGTGATGGGCGCACTGGCCGCACAGGGGCGCGACAAGCTCACGCTGATCACGCCCGCGCCGCTGGACACGCTCGGACTATGGATTGAACAGCTCGTCGCGGAGAGCACCGGGAAAGAAGGGAAGGGCGTGCTGCCGGTTGCCGGAGAGCCGCCGCTCGACGTCCGCGACTACGGCAAGGATCGTCTGTTCGTCGCCGTGCGTCTCCGCGGATCGGACGACGTTCGCCGGCTGAAGGAGCTGTCCGACGCCGGCCATCCGGTCGTCGACCAGGTCCTCGCCGACGCCCTCGACCTCGGCGAAATTTTCTTCACGTGGGAATTTGCAACCGCCGTCGCCGGCGCGCTCCTCGGCATCGATGCCTTCGATCAGCCGAACGTGCAGGAGTCGAAAGACAACACGAAGAAACTCCTCGAGGAATTCAAGTCGACCGGCAAGATGACGTACTCCGGCACGCAGGTGAAGCCCGACGATCCAAACGTCGCGAAGCTGCTCAGCGAAGCGAAACCGGGCGATTACGTCGCGCTCACCGAATATTTCGGCGAGACGCCGAAGCGCGACAAGTTGATCGCCGAAATCCGCGAGGCCATCGCGCGATCGCTCCATGTCGCGACGACGACCGGCTACGGCCCGCGCTTTCTACATTCGACCGGACAACTTCACAAAGGCGGACCCGCGAACGGAGTGTTCCTGCAGCTCACCGGGGGGCCGAGCGAAGACATTGAGATTCCAGGCGAGAAATTCTCGTTCGGCGTTCTCGTCCGTGCGCAAGCGATCGGCGATTTTCAATCGCTGGCCAGCCGCAAGCGGCGCGCGGTCAGCATCACTCTTGGCGAAGACGTCGATCGCGGGCTCGAAAAACTCGCGCAGACCGTCCGCAGCGCCGTCGCGGCGAAGGTGTAACGATGGCCCAGGCGCAGTTCGGGATGATCGGCCTCGCTGTCATGGGCATGAACCTCGCGCTCAACATCGAGGAGCACGGCTTTCCGGTCGCAGTGTGGAATCTCGAGCCTGAGAAAGTCGACGAGTTCGTCGGCAAGAACCGCGGAAAGCAGTTCATCGGCACGAAGACTTTCGCTGATTTTACGAAAGCGCTGGCGCGGCCGCGCCGCATCATGATGATGATCAAGGCCGGCTCGCCGGTCGATCAAACGATCGAAAAAATCTCGCCCTACCTCGAGGAAGGCGACGTCCTCATCGACGGCGGCAACTCCTGGTTCAAAGACACGCAGGACCGGACCAAACGCCTCGAATCGAAGCGACTGCATTTCGTCGGGTCGGGCGTGTCGGGCGGGGAAGAGGGCGCGCGGTACGGCCCGTCGCTGATGCCGGGTGGATCGGTGGAATCGTGGGACGCCATCAAGCCGGTGTTCGAATCGATTGCCGCCAAGAGCGATTCGGGCCCCTGCGTCACGCACGTCGGTCCCGACGGCGCCGGGCACTTCGTCAAGATGGTCCACAACGGCATCGAATACGGCGACATGCAGCTGATCGCCGAAGCGTACTGGATGCTCGAGAAGGGGATTGGAGGCAAGCCCGACGAGCTGGCGGGTATCTTCGATCAGTGGAACCATGGGAAATTAGAATCATTTCTCATAGAGATTACCGCGCATATTTTTCGTATCAAAGATCCCGAGACAAAGACCCCGCTGGTTGAGAAAGTCCTCGACAAAGCAGGACAAAAAGGCACCGGCAAGTGGACGGCGCAGGTGGCGCTCGATCTGGCAGTTCCCGTTCCGACGATCGCCGCCGCAATCGACGCGCGCGTGCTGTCGAGCATGAAGGACGAGCGGGTGGCGGCGTCGCAGAAGCTTCGCGGCGATACCATCCACGAGCCGATGTCGCGCGAAGAGTTCATCGCCGGAGTGCGCGATGCGCTCTACGTTTCGAAGATTTGCTCCTACGCGCAGGGGATGGCGCTGATTCAGGCGGGATCGGCCGAGTGGAAGTGGAACATCAACATGCGCGAGATGGCCCGCATCTGGAAGGCGGGCTGCATCATCCGCGCGAAATTCCTCGATTCGATCATGCGCGCGTACGAGCGAAAGCCCGACCTTCGCAACCTGCTGCTCGATGACGAGTTCAGCGCCGAGATGGCCCGCGCGCAACGGCCCTGGCGCCGCATCGTGCTTGTCTTTCTCGCCGATGCGATTGATCTCTTTCTTTTTCTCTTCGACCAGAGCGGCCCCATTCAATTCGTTCCAGCGGGTGTAGGAACGGTCGCGAATGACATTCTGCTCACCGACGATTTTTTGATACCAACCCATACGAATAAGCGTAACAAAAATTGGTCGGGATCTCATCCTCAGAGCTGCGGCTTCAGCACGTCCGCGAATTTTTCCTTGATCCGCGCCCACCGCGGACGCCGGAACCACTTGCGCAGCGTGATCTCCTCGCATTTGGCAAGGTCCTGAAAAAACATCGATTCCATCTGCTGCGCGATTTCGTCGTCGTAGATATTCACGTTGACTTCGTCGTTGAGGCGGAAGCTTCGCTCGTCGAAGTTCGATGAGCCGACCGTGGACCAGATGCCGTCGACCACCATCGTCTTCGCGTGCATCATGGTCGGCTGATATTCAAAAATCCGGATGCCGCGCCGCAACATCAGGTCGTAGTGCATCCGGCTCGCTTCGCGCACGATCGGCACATCGGTGTATTCGCCCGGAACGATGACGCGAACGTCGACGCCGCGCCGCACCGCGCCCTCGAGCGCGCGGAGCGTGTCGCGATCGGGGACGAAGTAGGCATTGCTGATGTAGATCGACTTCGTGGCACTGACGATCGAGACGATGTAGAGCAGTTTGACCGCCGAGCTGCCTTCCGACGGCGATGACTTGATCACCTGGGTGCAGTGGTGTCCGCGCGGTTCGACCTGCGGAAAGTAATCGAGTCCGGTCAGCAGCTCGCCTCGGCTCTTGACCCAGTTGTCCATGAACGCGAACTGCAATTGCGTGACGGCCGGTCCTTCTACGCGGACGACAGTCTCGCGCCAGTGATCCTTCGAGTCGGCGTCGCCCAACCATTCGTCTGCGATGCCGACGCCACCCGAAAAGCCGACCGTGCCGTCGACGACCATCAGCTTGCGATGCGTGCGGTGATTGAAACGCGAAAGCGTGTACCAGCGCAGTGGGTGATACCACTCCAGGTCGATGCCGTTGCGATGGAGGAAATCGATGAGCGACTGCGACATGGCCGCCGAACCGACCGCGTCGAGGATTACCTTCACCGCCACACCCGCCCGCGCGCGCTCGGCAAGCGCTTCCGCGAATTGACGGCCGATCTCGCCGTCCCAGTAAATGTAGAACTCGAGATTGATCGTTTTCTGTGCCGTGCGAATCGCTGCCAGCATCGACGGGAAAATCTGCACGCCGTTGCGCAGAATCTCGACGCGATTGCCTTGCATCAGCGGCGAGACTGTGAACTGATGCTTCATGTGATACCGAGTCGGCAACTTGCGGCGAATGATCGGCAGCGCCGGCTGGCGCGGGTAACGCGGTGGTTTGTTTTTTCGGAAGAGCATCAGCGTTGATTGGCGATCCAGACAGCAGCGGTGAGCAGAAGGACGATGAACGCCACGCCGACCGACGCAATCAAGACGAGGATCAGAATTGCCGTGAAGGCGATCGTCGAGAACGAGCGCGGCGGCCGGCTTCGATCGCGGTGCGCGATCAAAAGCCGCATGTTCATCAGGTTTTCTTCGAACGCGATGTCGAAGATGTCGCCGACGACGGGAATCTCGCCGATCGCCATGTCGAGTAGCACGTTGATGACCATCCGCACGACGTAGCGCATCGGCACGCGGTGCCGCAGGCCGCCGATGATGATCCACGTCGACAGCACGGCGCCGATGATGTCGCCGATGCCGGGAATGAATCCCAGGGCTGCGTCGAGTCCGATGCCGCGGCCGGTGCCGGGGATGCGGATCGCCTCGTCCATCAGATAGGCGAACTTCCGCATGGCAACCAGATCGCGGGGAAGTTTCTCGTCGGGCTCGATCACCTCCGGGATGATTGGCGTCTCGCGGGCCATACGCGCAGTGTATGCAAGCACTTGCCCAAACGTCACGCACTGGGCCCGGCCGTTGCGTTTATAGTGTCGCAATGCCGGAGGAGATCCGCGAAGCCGAAAGGCGCGCCCGGATGAAAAATCGGCTGGTCGCGACGCGCACCTACATCTGGTCGTGGCTCACCGATCCCGCGGTTCTGGTCTATCGGCGCGAGGCGCACGGCCGCCATCGCGCGCGCATCCTGACCGTCGAATTCTTCCTTTTTGTCCGCGAGGTCAGCCGCGAGTTCTACTTCATCGAAGGCACTTCGCGAGCGGCGTCGCTGGCCTACACCACGCTGCTGTCGCTCGTTCCGCTGCTGGTGGCATTCACGAACGTCCTGCAGCAGTACTTCCGATCGCTGTTTCCGAATTTTCAGAGCCAGATCGACAGCATCCTCAACGTCGTCATCCCGTATCAGTCGCCGGTCCTGACCTATCACCTGGCGCGGTTCGCTGAGAACGCGCAGGCAGCGTCGACGTTTGGCGTGATCGTTTTCATCATCGTCGCGTTCCGCCTTTTCCTGGCCGTCGAAGCGACCGTCAATCAGATCTGGAAAGTGCCCGGCAGCCGGAGCTATCGCCAGAAAATCATGGCGTTCACGATGCTCTTTTTCTGGGGCCCGGTCTTGATGGGTCTCTCATTCACGACCACCAGCATGCTGGAGAAGAACCGCTTCCTGCGATTTCTTTTCCAGAACGATCTGATTTTCAGGATCGTGCCGGTGATCGTGCTCTTCGTCGCGTTCGCGATGCTGTTCTGGCTCGTCCCATCGACACGCGTGAAGTTCAAGGCGGCCGCGGTGGGGGCGGCGGTCACGACGCTGTTGTTCACGCTCGTTCGAGTCGCGTTCGGCTTGTACGCTGATCGCCTGGTGCACGGCCGGTTCAACCTGATTTACGGCACGATCGGGTTGGCGATCATTTTCCTGATCGCCATCGAAGTCATGTGGGTCGTCATCCTCCTGGGCGTCGAGATTTCCTACGTCTTCCAGGGGCTGTACGGCGTCCTGCGCGCGAGCGAACAGCGCATTCAGGACGAGCCGCGATTCGATCTCTATTTCGGTCTTCGCGCGCTGATCGAAATCTCGCGGCGATTCGACAAGCGTGAAGACGCGCCGTCATCCTATCGACTGGCCGAGCAATTCGGTTGCACCGACGCACAGATGCTGCGCATCCTGCGCAAACTCGAGGACGCACAGTTGGTCAAAGAGATCGGCGGCGATTGGACGGGCTACGTCCCGGGCTGCGATCCCGATCGCATCACGATCGAGGAGATCATTCTGCAGCTCGAGGGCGCGCTTCGCGTTCTTCCCGACATCGGACCGGATGATCGTGAGCGCGCGGCCGTCGGCGACATGTTCAACAAGCTCGCCGAAGCGACAAAGAACACGCTGGCGCGGCTGACGATCGGGCAGATCGTGCGCGATCTGTACGCCCCCCTTACGGGGCGGTAGCGTTAAGCGCGTCGTCGAACGCGAATCGCGCGAATCCGGCGCGACGTCTCGTAAGCGACGGTCGCGATTGTGACCCACAGCGCGCCAACCGTGACGCCCGCGCCGGCGTCCGAGATCCAGTGGACGCCGAGGTAGACGCGGGACAGGGCGATCGTGATGATGAGCGTCACCGCTGCCGCGAGAGCAGCGGCCTTCGCGCGCCACGTGCGCTGCGAACGCAACGCGAGATAGCCGAGCGCGCCGAAGACAATCGTGGAGCCCATCGCGTGTCCGCTCGGAAACGAATATCCCGACGCGCGGCGCAGTGCTTCGGCGAGATCAGGTCGAGCGCGCGCGAAGTAGCGCTTCAATTCCATCAGCAAAAGCGCGCCCATGCCGGTCGTTCCGACCAGATAGATCGCCCAGCGATAGCGATGTCGAATGATCAACACCGTCGCGACGATCGCGACGATGATGCCGACGCTGACCGGGCTGCCGATCATGGTTGCTCCGACCAGGACCCATGTCGCGATCGGCGATCGTTCCGTGATTGCCCAGTCGTGAATTCGCATGTCGAATTTTTGTAAGAGGTCGCTCTTGGCATGCACGAGCTCCGCGACATCGATGAATGCGTCGGCGGCCCACATCGTGAAAATCGCGCCGCCCACCGCCAGCAATGCCACCGGGAGATAGTCGCGATAGCGGAGCCGCGCCGTTCGATTGGCGATGAACGCGACGACGTGACTCACCGGCCGGGCGATCGCAATGAAGAGGCCCCACAGAATCAGAAAAAGGATGGCGATGGCGCCGATGACGAGCACTGCGTGGATGAACGCTTACAGAAGCGGTGCCAGCTCTTCCACTTTTTGGCGCGCGGCATCGAGCGCGGTGCCGACGAAATGAGATTCGTGGATATCGATGCCGGTGAATCGCTTGAGGAGGTTGTCGGGCGAATCGGTGTAGACGTTCGCGAGGAGTGCCGCATAGTCAACCGCAAAGTGCGATGGGTCAGCTTTCCATTGCGCATACATCGACAACGCGACGAGACCGGCCACGGTGTAGTTCACGTCGTAGAAAGGGTCTTCGTACATCAGCCGGATCGCATGCCAGTCGAGTTTCTCGATCCCGAAACGGCCGGCAATGCGCACCGCGAGTTTGTCGAGATCGTCGGCCGTTCGAATCGTGTCGTTCGCCACACCCTCGTAGACCTCCTGCTCGAATTGAAACTGCTCCAGAAAGGACGCCTTCCGGGCAGGGTCGTTTTCGCGCGCAGCCAGGTAATCGGGCAGCAACAGCTCGTGGGACATCGCGTAGCTCTCGGCAAGAAACTTCGGGCCGTCGATGTAGACCGCGGGAACGCCCCGGTCGGCCTCGAGCTGCCGCTGCAACGCGTGTGTCGATTCATGCGCGATGATGCGCACGGCGTTGTACGAGCCGTCGAAGTCATGCATGTAGAAGACGCTGGCGAATCCGGGGAATCCTTTCGAAAAGCCGCCGCGCTTGCGATGCTCGCCCGGTCCGAGGTCGATGCGCCCGGCGGTCGGATCGAGCAGCTTTGAAAGTTGGGCGACGTACGCTACGCCGGTCGGAGCGAGTGCGTCTCGCAGAATTGTTCGCGTCTCGTCGAGCGTGAATCGCGGCGGTGAGGCGAGCGGATCGCGATGCGCACGAAGTGACCGATACCGTTTATATAGATCGGAACGCGCCGCGACTCCGTCGAGAAGTCGTGTGACGTCACTCTTCGTGAGGCCGCTGCGCGAATATGCCGAAGTCGCGGCATCTTCAGCGCCGCGCAATCGCGCGATCGCGTTGCCGGCGCGCGCCAGGCGAAGCAGCGTGAACGCGTACAGCTCCCGTTTATCCTCGGCCGGACGCTTTTCGGAATCCAGCAGATCGTGCAGGTCCGACGCCCAACTCGTTGCCAGCGATTCTGCACCGACCGCCGGTTGTGCATGTCGCGCATTCCTGAAGAACCAACGATAGGGCGCGGGCGTGCGCGTCACCTGCCGCGCCTCGTCGAAAAAGAAAGCGGTCCTCTTTACGAAATCTTCGGAGAGCACATCCTCGGCATCGCGGGCCTGAACATTGGTCGTATCGATGGCGTAGTGGAGATAAAGGTAAGCGTCGAGACTCTCGAAGGCGCGGAGTGCCGCGTTATAACGTCCCATCCCGAGCGACGGAGACTTGACGATGCGGCCTCGCATCGCCTCCAGTCGCGTCATCGCGGATGCATAGTCGTCACGCTGTTTTACTTCCGGAGGAAAAATGCGCGCGAAATCGATGTGTTGCGCCTGCGCCGACGTGGCCAGGAGAAGAAGCAGAACGCGCCGGCGCATTGTGAACGAATGGACGTTCAGGCCGCGCGAAAGTTAGAACCCGCCCGACATGTACTTCCACTGCACGATCTTGTCGTTGATCTCGCGCAAGCGCCGGCTGATCAGGCGGCACAGCAGGTTGAGAAACTGCAGCGCGGCGTGCGGATCCATCGAAAGGATCTCATTGAGCGTCGCGCGATCGATCGACAGCACGGTGGCATCGCCCTCGTGCGCTTTGGCGTCGGCGGAGCGCGCCTTGTCGTCGATGAGCGCCATCTCGCCGAAGAAATCGCCGCGATCGAGAACGGTGAGCGCTTCTTCACCCACGCCCGGAATGAATTTCGAAATGCGCACCCGTCCGTCCAGAACGATGTAGAGCTTGTCGCCCTTCTCGCCCTCGCGAAAGATCATCGATCCTTCGCGAAATTTCTCTTCGGTCGAAAATGTCGCGAGCAATTTCATTTCGGCTGCCGACAGTCCGCGCTCTTTGAAGAGATCGACCTTGTCCTCCGACTTGACGATGATCTGCTGCGTCTCGCGCTTTCCTTCCGCGCGCTTGCGGCCGGCGCCTTTCTTGGCGTCTTCCTGGAAAAAGAGTTTCAGTTGCTCGTTGGCGTCGCGGACTTTTTCGCTGAGCGAACGCCAGAACGCCCAATGGAGGCCGACCGCGAGCTCTTTCTCCTGGTCCATGAGCTGATCGAGCGCGCTGAACGAGAACGTGTAGCAGGCTGACGGCTCGACCGCCATGGCGTCGCTGGAGCGATGGGTGCGATCGATGAAGTTCATCTCGCCGAAGATCGTGTCGTGATCGAGCGACCCGAGGATCTGCGGTCCGAAGGGCGTGTCCTTGCGGATCTCGATGCGGCCGCTCCTGACGACGTAAAAATCCATCGAGCGATCTTCTTCACGAAAGATGTAAGTGCCCTGCTGCAGCGCTTCGACCCGCGTGAATTTCGAAAGCCGTGCGATCTGCTCGTCTTTCATGTGTTGGAACACGGCCAGCTTGCGCAGATCGGTCTGCATCGTCGCGACGCTGCCGCGCTTCTCGGCATCGCGCGTGATCTTGTCGATGATGTCTTTCAGATCCTTGCGTGTCTCGAATTTGAAGAGATTCTCTTTGCGGAGCTCGAGGCGCTCGGTGCAAATGCGCAGATTCTCGACACGCGTGTTGATCAATCCGTTGAGCTCTTTGTTGTCGAGATTCTTCATCCGCTTCAGCGTGTTGATCATGCGGCGGACGGGCTCCGTGCTCTCGCCTTTCTGATCGGTCGCCAGAAGAAAGGCGTCGATGAATTCATCGAGCGCCACGTCGAAATTCTTCAGCTCGAACTCGATGCGGCCCGAAATCTCGGCCAATCCTCGATCGAATGGATTGAGCTTGCGCGCGGTCTTGATTTCATCGCGCGACAGTTGCCACTCGCCTTGCGAGAAATAGAGTCGGCCCAGGATTTCGAAGGGGCGGTAGTTGTTGGGGGTTTTCAGCTTTGCGATCTCGAGCAGCTCGATGGCCTTGGAGGTCTGGTCTTTGGCCATGTAGTACTGCGCGAGGCCGGTGTATTGCGTCGCATCGATTTCGTCGCGCGCACGCTCGGCGCTGACCTCCTGCCGCACCGCCACGTATCGCGACTCCTCGGCCTGTTTCTTCAGGTCGCGAACGCGCGCGAGATTGATGCGGAGCGCGACCGATCCCGGCTTGAGCTTCTCGGCCATCTCGTACAGGTGGATCGACTCGTCGTACATCCCCTGTTCGGAGTAGCGGCGCGCGAGGACGATGAGGTCGTCGGCCTCGATTGGGATTGCGCTTTCCGTTGCTAGAGTGCGGAATCGCGATCTTGGCGGGGGTGGGACGGGCTGCTCGGCCATTAACCTGATTATTATCTCAAAGGCGGAAGGCAGAAGGCAGAAAGCAGAAGGCAGAAATGTCTAGATTCTTCGTCTTTTCCATCACGGTGCTCACTTCTGCCTTCTGCCTTCTGCCTTCTGCCTTCCAGCCCGCCCTTCCCGGCTACGAATTCTCCTTTCCGCGCGATCACGGCTCGCACGACGACTACAAAACGGAGTGGTGGTACTACACCGGACATCTCAGAACGGACAAGGGCCACCGTTACGGATTCGAAGTCACATTCTTTCGCGTCGGCATCGTGCCGCCGGACGGCGAGTCGCAAAGCCGCTGGGACCTGCGCAATCTCGCGCTGGCGCATTTCGCGATCACGGATGTCGACCGCCAGCGGTTTCGCTACGCAGAAAAATTGAATCGCGCGTCGCCGTTCACCGCGTCGGCGGCATCCGATTTCCTCGACGTCTTCAACGAAGGATGGAGAGCAACGACGCTGCAGGATGGATCGTGGCACATCGTTGCGTTCAACGGCGGCCAGGCGGTCGATCTCGTCATGCGGTCGCGCAAGCCGCCCGCAATTCACGGCGAAAACGGCGTCAGCGTGAAGGCCGAAGGTGTCGGCTATGCGTCGCACTACTACTCGATGACGCGCCTCGAGGTCACCGGTACTGTCAATGGGCAGCGATGCCGCGGAACGGCGTGGATGGACCACGAGTTCGGCAGCTCGAAATTGCGCGAAGATCAGCAGGGTTGGGATTGGTTCTCGATCCAGTTCGACAACGACAGCGAATTGATGCTCTACCAGATCCGCCAGCGCGATGGGAAACCGGATCCCGCTTCGTCGGGATCGCTCATCACGAGCGACGGCGGTGTCATTCACATCCGGCGCGACCAGATGCGGATCGAATCGATCGATCGATGGCATTCGTCGCGCAGCGGGGCGACTTATCCGATGGGTTGGCGAATCTCCGTTCCAACGTTCGGAATCACAGTCGAGCTGCAGCCGGTGATGCGCAATCAGGAGCTCATCACGCGAAGTTCGACGAACGTGACCTATTGGGAAGGAGCGGTCGATGTCACAGGATCGTTCGGCAACAACGTCGTGTCAGGCGTGGGATACGTCGAGCTGACGGGCTACGATCGGGCGTTCCGGGCTCCGTGACTACATTTTCGGAGTGCGGCGGCTTGCTGCCGGCCGGCACCCCGCAGAAATGGATTGACCGCACGCACCGCTACATCGCATCTCCGCCTTTAGAAACCGCCGCAGCGAGCTGCGCCGGTGAAAGCGGTGCCAAGGCACCGCACTCCAGAAAAGACTACTGCCGGCTCGCCGGAATCCTCGGCAACCAACTCACGTCGACGGTATTGCCTTGCGCCAGGTTCTCCGAGTCGATCGTGAATCCGAGGAAGGCGATGCACATCTCGTCGGTGGTTGCTTCGCCCCATGAGACAGCTTTCGGCGGATCGTTCGGATTGCGCCAGTTGCCCTCGGAATTGTCGTAGAAGGCTTCCAGCGACAGCTTCGTTCCGGCCGCCATCGGGATGGGGTCCTTGAACCGATACATGCCCTGCCAGTTGAAATCCCAATCGTCGATGTTGATCAGGCACTGATTCGGAGCCGACGCACCCAGCGGCGCGGCATCAACGCGCATCGTTCGTCCGAGAAGATGCATATGCGGCGCGACCAGCCAAATGTGTGCGTCAACGCGCGGGAAAAGCGGCAGCGAAAAGTCGGCTGTCACGCGGTAGTGCGAATCGCCCGGCGGAATCGTGAACGTGTCGTTGATGAGCGGCAGCACGCGCATCAACTGTTTCGGCTTTTTCTTGTCGTAGTAGATGCCGATCTGCGTCTGATCGGGAAGCGGTGCCGGTCCGTGCGGGTGATAGTGGACCTGCAGCACGATCCGCGACGCTTTCGGCAGCGAGAACGCAACTTCCGGCGGCAGCATTACCGGTCGATACCCGGGCGCCCACCCGCCTAACGTCGTGGCATTCAGATTCGTGATTTGGAATCCGGGTCCGCCGAAGCATTGATAGCCGGGCGCCGGATCGGCGTCATCGAGTCTTTGCGATTCGCCGCTCGTGTCGATGAATGCGATGACGTGATGCACGGTCTGACGGTCGCCGGGTTTGATGTCGATCGCGGAGACGTACTGGTCATTCGTCAGATTGGTGGGCATCGAGAAGCAGCGATACATGTCGCCAACGGCCGGCGGCGTGTAAGCCTGCGTATTTTGAAGCGTGACATCGGGTTGACCGAGCGCCCACCCACCTTCGAAGTTCAGCGGCGCCGGCAGATCGGCGGGATTTCCTTCGGGCGCGCCGTTGGCGGCCCACTGCCCGAGGGTGTCGATATCGGCCTGCGAAAGAATTCGCGGGCTGTCGAAGATGCCGCAGCTCTGTGCCGGCTTCCACGGCGGCATCTGTCGCGTCTGCGTCATGTATTTGATGTCGGCCGCGCGAACGTGCGCGTCCGAAAACGTCATCAGCGAGAACGGGCCGATATCGCCGGGATGGTGGCAGGTCTGGCAATTCGCCTGGAAAATGCGGACGACCTCTTTGCTGAAGGTTGGACCCGCGGGGGCAGGTGGAGGATTTGCCGCGCGATGGCGCGATGCGCCGAGGGCTGCCAATGCGAAAGCCGCCACCACGACGATTCTTAGACTCTTGCCCATGTTGACCTCACAACTGGCCGCCGCCGCGAATGATTTCATCCACCCACGGCCAGCCAGTTGCCCTCAGCTCCCGCGCGTGAATCTCGCGAACGTCCACCCGTGCCTTCATCTTGTAAAGAAGTGATCGTAAACCGAGCAGCGTTCGCGATATGTAAAACTGCGTCGGGTGAGCGCGAGTGTACCGCTTCGCAATCGCCCGCGCCATGATATCGATACCGATCCGGAGATGTTCTCCGTTGCCAAAATCGAATGGGCGATGGTGAAGCGGCTCGAGGGCCCATCGGAACGATTCCTCGACCAGGGCCATGCGCGACTCGTCACGGAGCTCGTCCTGACTGAGATCGCAGTACTTCGCGACCGTGGAGCGCATGTTGTCGCGGTCGCGATAAAACGCCGCATCCATTTCGCTGAGCAGCGCCCATGCATCGTCGTCGTAGCGCGGGACGCAGCCGAAGTCGAGGAGTGCGACGCGGCCGTCATCGCGGAAAAGGTAATTCCCGGGATGCGGATCGGCATACGCGCAGCGGCCGGCGTAGTACATCCGGAGTCCGATGGTGTAGAGCTTTGCGCCGAAGGCGTCGCGTTCCGACTGCGAAGGCTGGGTCGCGAGCCAGGCGTCGAGATGACGTCCGTCGACGAACTCCATCGTGAGAACCCGAGGGGTCGACAGCTCGCGGAAGACTTGCGGAATGATGACTCCGTCGCCGGCCGTGAAGAGCGAGTGCGCATGCTCGAGTGATTTCGCCTCGGCTTCATAATCGACCTCGGAGTTCAATACGTCGCGGATCCCGTCAAGTTGCGCGGAAAGGTTTTCCCAATCGCGCGTGAAGCGGAGGGGTGCCAGAACGGCCGTCAAATTGCGCAGATCGGAGCGGATCGTCTGCGCGATGCCGGGATATTGAATCTTGACGGCCACGCGCTCTCCGCTGCGCAATCGCGCGCGATGCACTTGCCCGAGCGACGCGGCGGCGAAAGCATGCTCATCGAACTCCGAGAAGACTTCGCCAAGCTCGCGATCGAGCTCGTTGCAGAGATGCTCGCGCACAAGAGCGAAGTGCATCGGCGGCGCGTTGAAATGGAGTTGCGCGAGCGTGCTGGCGATTTCTTCGGGTACGAGGTTCGGATAAAGCGCAAGTGCCTGGCCGATCTTCATGACCGCGCCGCGCAGATAGAGCATCCCGCCGACGAGGCGCATGGCGGTGGCCATGTGCGTCTCCACGAGCTGCCGCGCATTTGCGTCCGCGCCGCCGAAGAATGAGCGGACCCACATCGCGCCGTAGGCGGCCGCAATCTGCGCCTGCAACGTGCCGAGAGTCCAGAGGCGTGCCAGGCGGCCGGTCGGAATGCTGCGCTGGAGCTCCTGCTCGGGCGAATCGTCATGCGGCAAAACGGCAATCAATTGCGCGAGATCGGCGTTCATGTGCCACTCTCCTTCCTTCGAATTGCGTCGATGAACAGCGCCACGCTCTGATCAATGAAGGCCAGCGTGTCTTCCTGTTTCCGCGATGGATCCGCGACCCAGAACGTGATCACGCCTGCGTACAGACTCCAGTACAGATGCCGGAGCATCGGCGTCAGCGGCCGCTCCACGATGCGGTCGACCTGGCTGAGGTGTTCCTGGCGAATGCGGTCTCCATCGTGCGCCAGGATCGAATCGACGACAAACGGGAGAAACGATCGAAGAGGCCGCAGCCGTCGGAGTCCGCTCGCGATGAGAGCAAAGAGTTGTTCGTCCACGCCTCCCGTTCTCGGCGCCTCATTCGCCTCGGCGAGCGCGTTCGCGACTAACGTGCCGACGATCGCCTCCTTGGTCGGGAAGTAGTTGAACAGCGTCCCATTCGCGATGCCGGCCTCCGACGCGATCTCACGCGTGCCCACGTTCGGCCAACCGTCCTCGCGGAGGAGCTTCAGAGTGCTGTCGAGAATGGCCTGCCGGGTGGCTTCCTTCGTTTCTGCAGTGACGCGCATGGCTTTTATATGAGCACGCTCATAATATTGTTCCGCGGGCTGCGACCGTCAAGAGCTATTCGTTCTTGAGTGCTGTCGCGATGTTGAGGCGTGCCGCCAGGCGGGCGGGAATCCATCCGGCCGCGACTGAGGAAAAGAATGTGGCAGCCGACGCGACCGCGATCAGTCGCGCGGGCGTGTGAAACTCGATCGTCCAGCCGAACGACTGTTTGTTGATCACGAAGATCAGAATCCAGGAGAGTGCGTAGCCCATCGCGACGCCGATCACGGTCGAGGTCAATCCGATGATCGACGACTCGAGCACGATCATGTTGCGCACCTCGCGCACCGTCACGCCGATCACGCGCAGCATCGCCAGCTCGCGCGTCCGCTCCAGAATCAGCGCGGTCAGCGTATTCACGATTCCGAGGATCGCGACGATGATCGCGATGGCGAGGAGCGCGTACGTGATCACGAAAGTCTGGTCGAAGATCCGCATGACTTCGGTGCGTATCTCGCGGTTGGTCACCGTGAAGGCGTGATACTTCGAGCCGAACATCTCTTCCAGCTTCCTGCGGGCGACGTCGACGCTGACTCCATTTCGTACATATATAATGATAGTATTTATTGTGTCATCTCCGAATGCCCGGATGTAGCGCGAACGGTCCATGACGACCACGCCGCGATCGTTCGAGTAATCGCGGTAAATCCCGGTGATCGGGAATCGCTCGATGCCGCGCGTCGTCGGCAGCGCCCACCACCCCGCCCGCCCGCATCGCATCGACGAGCGACTTGGCCTCCGACCGGGGTGTGATCATTGGCAGAGTGCCGTAACGCGCCGCGACGTCGAAATCGCCGCTTCCCACCGCGATGATGCTGTCGCGATAGATCATGTCTCTGCCGCGAACGCGATCGAAGGCGGCGATGAACGGCACGCGCTTCAGTTCCTCTCCGATCTGCGGCGGAAAAACAGCGGCGTCGGCATTCGAAAGCAGTTTCGCGGGACGGAGCCACAGATCGGAGCTGACGGTCTGGTTCACCCACACACGGACGGTTTCGCGGAAACTGCCGACCATCAACGCAACCGAGATCATCATCCCGGTTGCAACCGCCAGCGCAACCGTCGCGATGGCGGTCCGCCGCAGCGTTGCCGGGAGCGATGCCGCCGCCATCTGCCCGATCGTTCCGTACATCGCGCGCAGCGGTTTGCCGAGCGCCGATGCCGCGAAGGTCAGGATCATCGGCGACAAGAGCGAAAAGGCGATCACAACTAACAGCACCGCCGCGTAGCCGCCGATTGCGATGCCGTTGACCGGCGGAAGCGCGGTCACTCCGGCGGCGCACACAAAGCCAACGATCGACGCAAGAGCCAAAGCGCGGCGGCGCCGTGGCGTGACGCGCTGCTGCAGTCCCGGTTGAATCAGAAAATTGGGGCGAACTCTCGCCGCTTCGAGCGATGGTTGAATCGCCGAGATCAGCGACAGCAGCATGCCGACCGCCACGCCCGCCCCGATGATGCCGGGCGTCAGCGCGATCGACTCCGGTCGCGACACGACGTACAGCGCGTTCACAGTGCGGCTGATCGTTCGCAGAATCGCGAACGCGAGCGCGTTGCCGAGGAGAATGCCGGCCACTGCGCCGATTGCGCCGAAGATCAGGCCTTCCAGGAGAAAGGCTGCCAGGATTTGTCGCGGCGAAGCGCCGAGCGTTTTCAAAACGCCGACGTCTTTTCGGCGCCGCAGAATCGAGATCAGCACCGTGTCGTAAACGAGAAACATTCCGACCAGGAGCGCGACGCCGGCCAGCGCGAAGAGATTGACGCGAAACGCCCGGAGCATTTTCTCGACGCGTTCGTTGCGTCGCGACGGCCGCTCGAGGCGCGTGCCGGGCGGGAGGAGGCGGCGAATCTCGGGAAGAACGCCATCGTCGGGGACGAGAAGATCGACGCGCGTCACGCGGCCTAACATGCCGAATCGTTTCTGGGCCGCCGCGATGTCGGCGATCCCGATGCTGCCGTTGAATGCCGTCGCTGGTCCGCGCGCCTCGAGAAGGCCGCGCACGATCATGGTCGTGTCGTGTCCGAGGATATTGATCGCGATGGGCGATCCAAGCCGCAAGTGATGCTCTTGCGCGAACGTGAGCGGAAGAATGATCGAGTCGTCTCGGAACAGGTCGAGATACACCGCCGCCGAGGTCGGCGACGCTCCACTGAGAATTTCGGCGTAGCGGTAATCGCGAAAATGGATGTCGCTGAGAAGGTCGACCGCCAGAAGCCGAATCGGAATCTGATCCGGCTCGATCACGCCATCGACGTCGATGACCGGCGCGAATCGCACGCCGCGGCGCCAGAATGGTTGCAATTTCAGAAGCAGCGTTTCGTCGAGTCCGGAGTCGGATGCGATCTGATAATTGGCGCGACCGGAAACGGCATCGACCGATTCGCGGAACGCGCGCAGCGCACTCTGATTCGAAAGCGCGATCGCAACCACGACGGCGACCCCCACGCTGATGCCGAAGACCGTCAGCAGCGTCCGCATCGGTTCGCGCGCGATGGGACGCAGCACGAGCGCGCGGATCACCATCAGCGGCTCACTCTTCCGTCGGCGATGTGAATGATCGTGTCGCCGCGCGCGGCCGCGCGCTCCGAATGCGTCGCAAGCACGATCGTCGGCCGGTCCTGATCGTGAATCGTTTTCAGCAGATCGAGAACGATCTCGCCGTTTCGCGAATCGAGATTCCCGGTCGGCTCGTCGGCCAGCAGCAGGGGAGGGCGGTGGACGATCGCGCGTCCGATCGCGACGCGCTGCATCTCGCCGCCCGAGAGCTCGTTAGGGAAATGACTGGCGCGCTCCGGCAACCCGATGCGATGGAGTACCTCCTGCACACGTTTCTCGACGTCGCCGCGGGGAACGCGTGCCAGCGACAGCGGAAACGCGATGTTCTCGAACACATTCAGCGTCGGGATGAGGTTGAAGAATTGGAAGACGTAGCCGATTGAAACGCGCCGCAGCATCGTCAGCGCCTGCTCATCGAGCGAGGACGTTTCGTGCTCGCCGAGGAAGATGCGTCCGCGCGTGGGGCGGTCGACGGCGCCAACGAGATTGAGCAGCGTCGATTTTCCGCTTCCCGATGCTCCCATCAGCACCGCGAATGTGCCGCTCGCGATGTCGAGCGTCACGTCATCGAGCACCTGCACGGACGCCGATTCGTCGCTGCCGGCGTAAACATGCGTGACGTGATCGAGTCGCACTCGCATCCGGCGCGCGATTCTACCGGCACGTGATAGGCTCCGGCAGCCAGGAGGCACGCCATGGACGAATCGACCAGAAAAGGTTCCGGCACGGACAGCGCTGACGAAGGCGAAGGGCGTTTCAACCGCGCCAAGGAGTACGTCGGCGACAAGTACGCCTCGGCGTCGGACGCGATGAAGAATCAGTACAACCGCGTGCGCGAGAAAGTCGACGACGTCGATTTCGGCGAGATCACCGACCAGGTGCGCGGCTACGTCCGCTCGAATCCCGGCAAGGCACTCTTGATCTCGATCGGCGTCGGATTTCTGATCGGCCTGCTGCTGCGACGCAGTGACCGCGACGAAGACTAGGGAGGATCGCGATGGCGAGCGCAGAGGACAATCACGAGCGTTCAGCGGCAGGAATGGATTACGACTTTCCTATGAAAGAAAAAGCATCGAAACTCGGCAGCACGCTGGCCGAAAGCGGACCGGAAGCGCTTTTCCAGGAGATCGAAAACCTACTTCCAGAATCGTGGCGGGAGCACATCTCCCAGTTCCCCATCGCAGCGGTACTCCTCGGATTCGGCGTCGGCGTCTGGCTCGGAATGAAAAAGGGTGATGAAGTGATCGCGGCCGGAACATCGATGGTCACGGCCACGGCGATGTCGAATGTCAGCGCGGCCATGGAGCGCTTCGGAGGATCGTCGGAGTAAAATAGGAAGCGGTGGAGACGCAGCCGCTTCCGCTCGAGCTGCCGGACCACGGCCATCATCATCTTTCCTCGCTGGCGGCCGAGGTTCATCGGACGTACTTTCTGAAGTATCCACCGCTTTCCGTGCGCTGGGGACAGAGGATCCAGCGCAAATCGCGACGCAGCATCCGCCTCGGTTCTTACAACCACTTCACGAACGAGATCCGGATCCACCCGTCATTAAATGCTCATAATATTCCTGCATTTTTTATACAATCAATAATTCATCACGAATATTTGCATCATATGCTGGGGCCGAGCCACAACCGGCGATTTCACTCGCACGAGCGGAAGTTTCGATACCACCGCGAATCGAAGGAATGGATCCGCCGCAACCTCTTTCTGCTCCTCGGCCGCCGGGCGGCGCGGCGGGCCGGGATCGCGCGCGCGGCCGTCTCGCAGCTGGTGTTGTTCTAGGCGACACCTTCGATTTACCGTCTTTCCTACAGGTTGTAGATTTTTCTACAGGGTGAAGAAAACGCGGTAAATCGAAGGTGTCGCCCTCAGACCGCCATGGGGAAGGTCAGGCTGTAGATGAATCGCCCGCGTTCGACGTCGAGCACGATCGAGGAGCGGTCGGTCGAGCCGATCAGCGCGTTGTTCAAGTCGCTGACGGACTGAATCTGATTGCCGTTTACGCCGACGATCGCATCGCCGGGCTCGAGGCCGATGTTCGCGCTGCGCGAACCCCGCGCAACCTGCTCGACCACCACGCCGCGTGAATCGGTGACGCGCAGTCCCGCGATCTCCCACAGAATCTTGAGGCCGAGATCTTTCGGCGGATCTGCTGGCCTGACAGTGACCGTTCGCGGCGAACCCTCGCGAACGACCGTCAACTCTACGGGCTGACCGCTCGGTACGGTGGTCGTGAATGTCGCAAACGCCTCGCGCGAGTCGACAACTTTCCCTCCGACGGCCGTGATCACGTCACCGCCATGCAAACCGGCGGCCGCCGCGGGCGAGCCGTCGAAGACGCGCGAGATGATCGCGCCGCGCGTCGCGCGAATGCCGAGTCGCTTCGCTTCTTCGGGAGTGATCGTGGCAGTGACAGCGCCGATCCACGCGCTGCGCACCTGGCCGTAGCGCAGCAAATCCTGAATGATCTTTCGCGCACGATCGACGGGAATCGCGAAGCCGATTCCCTGCGCGTTTCCGAGGATCGCGGTGTTGATGCCGACGACCTTGCCTTCGATGTTGAGCAGCGGCCCGCCCGAATTGCCGGGATTGATCGATGCGTCGGTCTGAATGAAGTCGGTGAACGTGCGTCCCTCTTCTTTCGAAGGTACCGAGCGGCCGAGGGCCGAGACGACGCCGGTGGTCACGGAGCCGCTGAGGCCGAACGGATTGCCGACGGCCACGACTGTCTCGCCGATCATGAGGTCCGCCGATGTGCCGAGTGGCGCCGGAACGAGACTTTTGGAATCGACGCGAAGCACCGCGAGATCGCTGTCGGGATCGACGCCGATCAGCTTCGCGCTGACCTTTGTGCCGTCACTGAAAATGACGCTGACTCGCGAGGCACCTTCGACGACGTGGTTGTTCGTGACGATGATCCCGTCGGTCGACCACACGAAACCCGATCCGAGCGAGGTGTACGTTCGATTGCCTCCGCCGAAGAATCCGAACGGATCAAAAAACGGATCGATTTGCCGCCGGCGAATCGTCGCTTCGGTCTGAATATTGACTACCGATGGCAGAACGTTGTGCGCGACGACGACGATCGGCGTGCGCCGCTGCGCGCTGACCGTCGGCGGAATCGCGTTTCCCGTTTGACGCACGGTCTGCGATTTCGCGATCGGCTTGCAGGCGAGAGACATGATGACGATGGCGAGCGAGATTCGAGACTGCTGCATGGTGTGATGTTACATTTCCCACTAATCCATGAAGTTGAAACTAATTTACAACCCTGCTGCCGGTCGGGGCCGCGCGAAGCATCACGCTCGCGAAGTCGAGCAAAACCTCGGCAACCTCGGCGCCGAAGTCGACGCCTATGCCAGCACGAGTCCTTCGGATTTGACGCGGGCGGCCGCGGAGAGTTCCCGCAGCGGCTACGATCGGGTCGTCGTCTGCGGAGGCGACGGCACGCTCAATCTTGCTCTCCGCGATTTCGACCTCGCCAGGGGCACGCTCGCGCTGGTGCCGCTCGGATCGGGCGACGACTTTGCGCGCGTCAACGGAATTCCGCGCTCGGTCAGTGAAGCGTGCCGGATCGCAGTCAACGGCATCGTTCGCGAAGTCGACGTTGCACTCGCCAACAACCTCCGCTACGCCGGCGTCGCGGGCCTCGGCTTCGACTCCGAAGTCGCGCGCTACGCCAACGAGCGCGTAAAACATCTTCGCGGATCGGCGGTCTACCTCTACGCAATTCTGCGCGTGCTGCCGAGCTTTCGACCACGTCGCGTGCGCATCGATGGTCGCGACGAGGAGATCATGTTCTCCGTATTCGGCAATTCGCCGCAGTACGGCGGCGGAATTCGGATCACACCCGGCGCTTTGCTCGACGATGAGCAGCTCGATGCCTGCATCGTCCATCGCACCTCGCGCTTCCAGTTGTTGAAGACTCTGCCCCGCGCCTATAACGGCACGCATGTGAAGAGCGCCTTTGTCGAAATGCGTCGTGCGCGCGAATTCCACGTCGAATCGGAATCGACCATGGATGTCTATGCCGATGGCGAGCCCCTGACGACGACGCCGGTGCGTTTTTCAATAGCCGCTCAGAAGCTGAAGATCGTCGTCAGTCGATCAGAGTGATTCCGCCACGCTGAGGCTTCGTCGGCGCACTGGCGACACCGGTATCGATTCCGCGCGAGAGAAAGAGATCGGTATCCGCTTTCCCGTCGGGAGAGAAGCCGATCACGAGATAACGCGAAGGCTGCTGCAGATACTTGTAGGCATTACCCCACGGATCGTTGAGAAGCGCCGGCGAAATGTAATAGGGCGCGAGGTCCAGCAACCGCACCGGCAGATGCCCGTTGATGACGTTGTATCGCTCGATCGCGTCGCCGAGGCTGTGGATGCGCTCGAGTGAGATGGATTTGAGTGCCTCGATGGGCGCGGACGCACGGGCGGCTTTCGTGCCGATCGGACCGATGGAATTCAGCGGATTCTTGAACGAAGTGACGATGGAGGCGATCGCGATGCCGGCCAGCAGCACGACCAGAGGTAACGGAACCGGCGTCTCCGCGACGGCAAGCTCGTCGACTGGAGCGGCGGCCTGAGCCATTCCTGCTTCCGCGGCCCCGCGAACCTCTTCGATGAGGTCGCGTGTGAGCAATTCGTAGAGCGCCTTGCTGGTGTCGAACTCCGAAAGACGACTCATCTCGATGATGTCGCCGACGGTGCGCTTGCCATCGAGTGAGTCGTAAATCTGCTTCTCTTCTTCCGAGATGCGGATCTTTTCGCCGCCCGATTTCTTTTTCTTTGCGGAACCTGCCGGCTCGAAGTCGACTTCGTCGACATCCTCGCCGCCCACAACCACGATCTCGTGGCCGCTGCCCTTGCGGCGGAAAACCTGATCGGAGGAGCGGATCCGCTTTTCGATGATCGGCCACTCGTCGATCATCCGCGCGCCTTCCATCAGAATCGATTCGGCGCTGATCGGCACGACGTTGTCGCGGTCGTACTCGATGGTCGTTTCCTGCGAGAAGTGATATTCGCCGTCCTTCCAGCGGAAGAGGCGATAGACGATCTGCAGAATCTGGAGCTGCAGCGCCTGTTTCAACGAATCGTTCGAGATGATCTGGTAGTGCGTGAGGATGAATCCGAGACGCTGCAGCGTCTCCTTCTGGATTTCGAGCGCGCGTCCGAGCTGATCCTGCGTCAGCATTCCGCTCTTCATCAGGACGTGGCCGAGGCGCGTTTCGAGGCGGTGACTGCCGGAGTCGGCGCCGACGACTTTGCCGTCGAGAAAGGTCACCGTCACGGTGTCATCCGTGCCGCTCAGCGTGAGCACGCCGGTCTTTCGCTGCAAGCCGATCAGTTGAAAGATGTCGGCGAGGCTGAAGTCGCGAAGAGTTCCTTCAAGAGCCATAGATCACACCGGAACACGCCGGCGATAAATCGGCACCGTAAACACGAACCACGTCACGACCGCGATCGCAATCGCGAGGACGCGTACGATCATTTTCGCTAATTCGCCCGGTGCGAGTACAGGTGCCAGGTGTCCGACCAGGATGGCCAGGCAGACTGCCAGCAGAAAAATAAACAGGCCGACGAAGCCCGCCGCCGTGCGTCCTTCCAGAAGTTGCGCCGATCCGGGCAGCAGTGTCGCGAAGAATCGGTTGCGGCGCAACATGCCGGTCTGATGCTGTCCGACCTCTTCGAGCTTGCTGCGTTTCGTCGCGACCGACACACCATCGCGTTTGAGGTAAATGTGAATGCACTGCGTGCAGTAGGTCGTGCTTTCACGGCCCGATTTGCACCGCGGGCAGAATGTGCGTCCGCACTTGATGCACGAGCCGGCAAGACCGGCCCGGCGCCGCTTGAGGAAAAACGCCGGCGCCAGGACGGCCGCAATCACGCCGCCGAGCGTGATCGGGTTCTGAGCGCTGATGAAAATGTCGAAGAACGAGTAGTTGCCGAACTGTGTCCGCGC
>QHVX01000015.1:0-8478 GCA_003222375.1 Acidobacteriota bacterium | reverse complement strand
AAGATTGCCGAGGTTGACGTGCGCGCCCGCGTTGTCACGCAACTCGATCGACTGCCGGTAGTGCGCGGCAGCATCCGGCTCGTTTCCATCCTGTTGTTGCAGATTCCCGAGGAGCAGATGGATTGTCGCGCTGTCCGGGACGAGAGTGGCGAGCTCCTGCAGACGCTTCAGCGCTTCGGGGTAATAGCCTTGCTCTTCGCTTGCGATCGCCGACATCACCACCGGCCCGTCCACGCCCGCGATCCAATGCGCAGTCAGATCGAGAAGGATCGGCGCCGCGGCGATGATCAGCGCGAAGATGAAGATCAGGATCCGCTCGACGACTCCCGCGTAGCTGAAAAAGATGATGAACCAGTAGAAGACGAGCCACATCGGACTAAGCCAGAGGAACAGCGGCAGGAACAGCAGCGCAACCGCCAGCACAGTCACCGTCCCCCCGCCCATTCGAGCGCTCAGCATCTCTCGGAAGTCGTGAGCCATCGCCCGTCCATACCGGATGCAGAGGACCAGCGCGAAAATCACGGCGGTCAGCGTCAGCGCCATCAGGATCACGATCAGAGAATCGGAGCGGCCCAGCAACCGCGAGCGATACTCCGAAAACATGTTCGTGTAGCCGCGAAAAGCGGTCGGGATCGCCTTCGCCCAATTCTTTTGATCGGATGCCGCTTCTGCCTTGCTGAACGCGACGGCAGGAGAAGTCGGATCGAGTAGATCGGCAGTCCGATTCGCCCAATCGGCGACGACTTTGTTGCCGCGTTTGTTCGCCTGTCGCGCAAGCGCGGCCGCTGATTCGGCATACAGCGGAAACGTCTTGACCCCATACGTCTTTCCGACCTCGGTCAGCTCCGTTGTTTTCTTGGTCGCGGCGTCGACGTCGCCGGCATCAACCGCGGCAGTCGCCTGCGGCCAGATGTCGCGCGGCGCAGGTTGCTCGGCGCGTGCCCTGACCCCGCCGAGGCACACCCACGCCAGTACGCAAACCGCCAGCCGCCATTTCATCTACAGGCTTTTCGTGCGTTGGACGAACGCGAGCTTCAATTCTCCCAGATGTGTGGTCAGAAAGTCTTCTTCGTCCGGCGTCAGATTGCCGGCCGTCTTTTCCTGGAGCATAGTCAGGATTTCGATCATCTCCCGAGCCGCGGCGGCATCGACTGTTATTTTCGGTTGATATGGGTTCCGCAACATGCCGAGTGACATGTACGCCTGCGCGATCAGAGGCTCGAGGAAGTTCGCGAATGCGGTTCCGGGATTCTGCGCTTTGTCAGCCAGCGTTCGACGCCGCTCGCCACCTGGCGGCGGACCTTCGGCGTGCGTTCGCCGCTCCTCGGGCGGTTTCGCGGCAGGCTCTTCTGGTGGCGGCGGCTCCGGCTTTCGGATCGAAGGGTCGGCCGGCCGAATGTCTTTGCGAAACTCTTCGCGGATCTCTCCCTCCGGAGTAAAGATCCGCTTGTCGGTGACCTTGATTTGTTCTTTTTGTGGACTCTTTTCCTTGGGCAACTCGATCTCCATTGGAATCAACGGTTTGGAATCTTATCACGCCGGCTTCAGCGTCTTCGCCAGGAACGCGTCGATTCTCGATTGCGCGTCCTCGGCGGCCGCTTTGACGTAGCCGCCTTTGTTGTTCGGATTCATGAACGCGTGCCCGGCGCCCTCGTAAATTTTGATATCGCTCGATTTTCCGTCCTTCTTGAGCGCTGCGTCGAACGCGCGAACGTCCGCGGGCGGAATTCCCTGATCGTTCGCTCCAAAGTTGCCGAGGATCGGCGAATGGATTTTGGCGATCGAGGCTGGATCTGCCATCAGGTGGCCGTAGTTGATGACCGTTGCCGCGATCCGCGGCTCGGCGAGAGTCAAGTCGAGGGCGTACCCGCCGCCCATGCACCAGCCGATCACGCCGATGCGTTTCGGATCGACGTCTTTGCGTTTCGAGAGGTAGTCGAAGGCCGCCTTCATATCGGCGATCGCTCGATCTTGCGGCAGTCCGCGCATCAGCTCGTGCGCGACATTTGGATCCGCCGTGCTCTTCCCGCGATAAAGATCGGGCGCGAGCGCGACATATCCAGCTTTCGCATAGCGATCGGCCTGCTGCCGTATCCAATCGTTCAGTCCCCACCATTCCTGAATGACGATAAGTCCGGGATGTCTTCCTTTTCCTTCGGCGTCAGCGAGGTAACCGGATGCCTTCCCGCCGAGGGAGGGAAACGAGACCATCCCGTGTGCGAATGCGTTTGTTCCTGAGACAAGCAGAAGGGCGAAGGTGATTGATCGTATGCGTCCTAACATGCGCGAGACGATACTGCGCTACGGTTGCTGGCGCAACGTGCGAATGATCGTGCGATGCACAGTCGGATCGGCGGCGATGCCCTGATGTCCGTCGCAAACGATCATCGCGTTCCCGGCGGCGTTGGCACTGCTGATCGGAACGGTTCCGTCACCGGCATCGAACAGCACTTTCGTCAATTTTTTCTCGTCGGCCAGCAACTCACTCTGATAAAAAACAAAGGACCCGTCGCGTCGCATCAACACGCGTCGCGCGGTCGCGACACAATCGCCGGCGATGACCGAGACCTGAACGCCAGAGGGTATCGGATGTTCGTTCAGTGCGTTTCGCAACATTCGCGCGCGTGCGAGCTGCCGGGGAATCACCGGGCGAATCCCTTTCCAACCTTCGGCCGTCCAGAGATCGCGATCGATCGTGCCTCCGTTCTCGTCAACCAGGAAGCGGCCATCCTCAGGCATCAGCTCCGCGACAAACGGCCACGTCTCGACCATCTCGGCAGTGAAGACGCGACGAATGAAGCGCTCCGGCCTCACCACCACGCGGAATGCGTCGACGACGCCCTGCTGCGTCGGCGCGATCATGATCAGGTGATCGACCTTCGACGCGCCTCCGCCTAACTTCAAGTATGTCAGTGCGACGATCGCGCCGGCGGAATGCGTGACGATGTCGACCTTGCCCTGGCCGCGAATGCGATCGACGACTTCATCGAGCTTCGTCGCGTTCTCGCGCGCGCTGAGCCGCCAGTCGTAGTAGAACGGAAAGACGTCGCGGTCGGGCGTGTAGCCGCCGAACTTGCGAAGGCCTTCCATCAATTGCCATCCGATGTTGACCGGTCCGCGCGAACCGACGTAACCCTGCGGGACGAGGCGGTCGTGTCCGATGTTGCCGGCTGCATCGACGGGTAGATCGAGGTCATCCTCATACTTCGTCTGAAACGTCGCGCGTCCCGTTCCCCAAACGTAGCGATGCGCGACCGGATCGAAAAGGCGCGTCACGCCGAAGCCCGGAACGATAATCGCGGGCCGCGGCGGCGTGTCGTAAGTCGTCGCGATCGTGCGGAGGTAGCCGCGGCGGGTTGCATCGGTGGTGCAACTCAGGCTAATGATCGCGGCAACAGCCGCCATGCGCATCTTCCACATTCTCGAGTTCAACCAATTCAACACCGGCTCGGTGCACCAGATGTTCCAGGCCGCGACCGGACTGCGCGAGCGTGGTCACGCCGTCACTGTCGTCAGCCGACCCGATGACACGCTCGAAGTTCGATGCCGAGAAGCAGGCGTCGACTTCGTGGGATTGCGGATGCGGAATCAATTCGATCTCAACAGCGCGCGAAAGCTGCGCGGATTGATCCGCGAGCGCGATCCGCACGTCATTCACGTGCACAAGGGCGTCGCACACGCGCTCGCATTGGCCGCGTTATGGTCACGGCCGAAGCCTGCGCTGGTCGTCAATCGCGGCGTCTCGTTTCCGCTCGACATCTGGAATCGCGGAAAGTTTCGGACGCACAGGGTCGATCGCATCGTGACAGTGTGCGAGCAAATTCGCCGGATCGTGATCAAGTCGGCCAGGCTGCCGCCGGAAAAAGTGGTCGTGATCTACGCCGGCACGGACATCGATCTGTTCGATCCGGAGCGGTGGGACCCGCGGTCGTTCTGGCGAGAAAAAAACATCCCATCCGACAAGTTCCTGATCGCGCAGGTCGGCGTCCGCGATTGGAAAGGCTGGAAAGAGTTGGTCGACGCGACCGCCGATGTCGTCCGATCGCATCCCGACGCGCATCTGGCACTCATCGGATGCCGCAACCCTTCCGAATCTGAGGCTGTGACTGACTATGCCAACGCGCGCGGGATTCGCGAGCACGTTTCGGCCGTCGAATACCGAACAGACATGCCGAGCGTGTTGGCGGCGTGCGATCTCGTGGTCGACGCATCGTGGGCCGGCACAGGCATCACCGGAACGATCCGCGAGGCGATGGCCATGCAGAAGCCGGTCATCGCGACGGATTGCGGCGGCAACGGAGAGTTAGTGTCGTCTCCAGATGTCGGTTGGCTGATTCCGCCGCGCAACGTCAAGGCGCTGGCGGACGCCATGCGCGATGTGATCGATCATCGCGAGCGCGCATCCATGGTGGCACGAAACGCGCGAAGACGCGTCGTCCGCGGGTTTTCCAAGGAGTTGAGGATTTCGAAGCTGGAGAATCTCTACTCGTCGATTCTCGACTCACGGTTTTAGCAGATCGATTGGAGGCCCGGTCTTCGGTGTAAAGACGATCTCTCGATAATGCCAGCCACTGGTGTCGCGAGTCGCAACCGCGTGAACCCGACCTTCGCCTTTTGGACCGCTGATCGGAAATACGAAGTCCGCGTTTCCACCGTTGGCGTCGACGTTCACATTGCCGCTCACCCACCAGCCGGGCTCGATCGGGCTGCCTAACGCCGCAATGACGCGCGGATCGCGTTCGGCCGTCGCGCGAGCGCCTTTGTACGCGTCGCTCGATTTGATGGCGGCAAATACGATGAAGACGAGCGCCGCGATTCCAAGACAGCCGAGGACGAGGATCGAGGCACAGCCGATGAGGGCCCACTTCATGCAGCCGCTCTTCTTCGGCGGAGGCACGGCCGCGGGAGCTGCAGGTGTGACCGTCACACGAACAGTCTACGCCAAAGCGCGTACGTGTTCGTCGACGCTGGCGGCCAGGCCTTCCATGTCGTAGCCACCCTCGAGCAGCGAAAGCACGCGGCCGGCGGCATGACGCTGTGCCGCTTCGACAATCCGTTTCGTGATTTCGCCGTAGGCCTGCTCCGTGACCCCCATGCCACCGAGGGGATCGCGGCGGTGAGCGTCGAAACCGGAGGAGAGGAGAATCGCGTTAGGCCGGAATTCGTCGACGACACGCACGATGTCATCTTCGACCGCGCGAAGATATTAGATATTGCGCGTCGCCGGTGCCTCCCGGAAATGGGATGTTCTTCGTGAACCCGCGGCCGGCACCGACGCCGGTCTCGTTCGCGGCGCCGGTCCCCGGATAGAACGGATAGCGGTGCAGCGAGGCGTAGAAAACGTCATCGCGCTCTTCGAAGAGATGCTGCGTGGCGTTGCCGTGATGCACATCGAAATCGAAGATGAAGACGCGCTCGATCAATTTCTGCTCTCGAAGCCAGGTCGCCGCGCACGCGATGGTGTTGAAAAAGCAGAAGCCCATCGCCTCGACGCGCTCGGCGTGATGCCCGGGCGGGCGCGCGATCACGAACGCACGCCGGCCGCTCGTCATCATCTCGCCGGCCGCGCGAAGCGTCGTCGAGACTGCCCCGCGCGCGGCCGCGAATGTATCGGATGAAATCGGATTGTCGAGCGAGTGGAACAGCCTGTATCCGTCGCGGCAGGCATCCTCGAGCTCCTGCTCGTAATCGGCCGAGTGGACCTTCGCGATGATGCGCTGCGTGTCGGGATGTGGCTCTGGCTCGCGCACGATGTGGTCGGACATCCCCGCGCGGCGCACGCCTTCGACCGCGGCGTCGATTCGCGCGGCATTCTCCGGATGTCCCTCGCCGGTGTCGTGCTTGTAGAAGATCGGATGTGTGTAAACGTTCAACATCGGTCGCTGTGGTAAAACCCTTCGACTTTGAAGCGCATTCTCCAGATTACGCTCATCACGCTTCTGACGGTTTTCTTCATCGGGCTGTTTCTTTGGAAAAGCAATCTGAGCGACGTCTGGAGAATTCTGCTGACGACCAACATCGCCTGGTTCGCGATCGGCTTCATCGTCAACGGATCGGCGCTGTTGTTTCGAACAATCCGCTGGCGGATTCTTCTTCACGCCAGCAGCCCGCCGCCGTTCTATCCGACATTTTTCGCGAACACAATGGGCTACATGCTCTCGACGATTCTTCCGATTCGTGCCGGAGATGTCGCGCGGCCGGCGCTCCTCGCACGCCGCACCTCCGTCCGCTTCTCGGAAGCCCTCGGCACGGTGCTGACCGAGCGGGTGCTCGATCTTCTGAGCATCCTTTTGCTTTTCGAATTTTTCTGCGTTTATCGCTGGTATGACTTCCCGAACGGCGTGGTGCACGGCGGCGCGATGATCGCCGGCGCGATGCTCGCTGCGCTCGTACTGCTGATCCTCGGGTTTCGATTTTTTGGCGATCACATCCGCCGTTTGCATACCTGGCTCGGACGATTTCTGCCGCAGCGCTTCCACGAGCCGTGGATGCGATTCTTCGACGCATTCGCGGGAACGCTCGAAATCACGGGCAGGCCGATGGCTCTCCTGGGCGTGGTCGCGACAACGGTCTGCATCTGGTTTTGTCTCAGCGCGCAGTTCTGGTTTGTATTGATCGCATCGCATCGGCCCTTGCCATTCGACTCGTCCTTTTTTCTGACCGCCGCGACGACTGTGGGTGTCGCGATTCCAACGCCCGGCGGAGTGGGCGGGTTTCACAAAGTGTGTCAGTACGTTCTCACGACGTTTTACGGATTCGACATCGACTCCTCGGTCGCCGTGGCGGTGTTGTTTCACATCGTCGGCACGCTGCCGGTGGTCGTTGTCGGCTTGATTCTCTTTCTCCGGGAAGGCCTGAATTGGCGGCAACTGACACAGGAGACTCACGTTCAACAAACGTGATATACCGGAACAGCCATGGCAGCCTTAACAGGTCGAGAAATCGATGACTGAACCGAACGAGGCCTCGAAAGAAGACGCGATTAAGATCCCTGATGTCCTTCCGGTCCTTCCGCTGAAGGACCTGGTGATCTTTCCGTTCATCATCGTTCCGTTGTCGGTGTCGCGCGAAAAATCGATCAACGCCGTCGATCAGGCGCTGGCCGAGAACCGCGTGATCATGCTGACGGCCCAGAAGGATTTTCAGAATGAAGATCCGGGCGAAGATGATCTCTATCGCGTCGGCACGGTGGCGATCATCATGCGGATGCTGAAGCTGCCCGATGGGCGCATCCGCATTCTCGTTCAAGGCCTCTCCCGCGCGCGCATCGATTACTTCATCCAGACCGCGCCGTTCTTCAAAGCGAAGATCACGCGCATCGAAGAGCCGGTGACGAAGGATAAGTCGCTGGAGATCGAGGCGCTGGTGCGGGCCGTCAAGCAGAACCTGGACCGCGCGGTCTCGCTCGGAAAGAACATCTCGCCGGAAGTGATGGTGATCGCGGCCAACCTCGACGATCCTGCGCGCCTGACCGATCTGGCAGCATCGAATCTCGACCTCAAACTCGAAGAAGCGCAACAGATTCTCGAAACAATCGACCCGGTCGAGCGACTCAAGCGAGTCAACGAGCTGCTGACACGCGAAATCAATCTGCTCACCATGCAGCAGGAGATTTCATCCGCCGCCCAGGGCGAGATGAACAAGAGTCAGCGCGAGTACTTCCTGCGCCAGCAACTGAAAGCGATTCAGTCCGAGCTCGGCGAAGGGGAAGAGCTGACCGAGGAAGTCGAGAATTATCGGAAGAAGATCGAAGAGAAGATGATCCCGCAGGAGGCGCGCGAGGAAATCGAGAAGCAGATCAAGCGCCTCGAACGGTCGCATCCCGATTCTGCCGAGACTTCGATCATTCGCACGTACCTCGATTGGATGACCGGCCTGCCGTGGGGCGTCATGTCGCAGGACAACCACGAGCTCAGTCGCGCGCGCACGATCCTGGATGAGGACCACTACGACCTCGAAAAGATCAAGGAGCGCATCCTCGAATATCTCGCAGTGCGAAAACTGCGCGGCGCAAAGATGAAGGGTCCGATCCTCTGTTTCGTCGGGCCGCCCGGCGTCGGCAAGACATCGCTCGGACGCTCCATCGCGCGCGCTCTCGACCGGAAATTCGTCCGCATCTCGTTAGGCGGCGTGCGCGACGAAGCGGAAATCCGCGGTCACCGTCGCACGTACGTCGGTGCGCTGCCCGGCCGGATCGTCCAAGCCATCAATCAGGCGTCGACATCGAACCCGGTGTTCATGCTCGACGAAGTCGACAAGATCGGCGCCGACTACCGCGGCGATCCGTCGTCGGCTTTGCTGGAAGTCCTCGATCCCGAGCAAAACTTTTCCTTCCGCGATCACTACCTCGGCGTGGCGTACGACTTGTCGAACGTGATGTTCATCGTCACCGCCAACGTCCTCGACACGATTCAACCGGCATTCCTCGATCGCATGGAGGTCATTCGCCTCTCTGGATACACCGATGAGGAGAAGCTG
>QHVX01000427.1 GCA_003222375.1 Acidobacteriota bacterium | reverse complement strand
CCGACATAATTGTTTCCGAAGCGCGGCCGCGAATCGAACGTGTACCAGCCTTTCTCGGGCGTGAGCTGCGACAGAAAATTGCCGTAGTAGTAGGTCTCGTGGTTGTGCTTCGATCGCATCTGCTCGCGAATGTGAGGAAGCAGCGTGTCGCGCTCGAAGTCGATCAGATCGCTCGAGGCATTCGGATTCAGCGTCGGGCTGTAGGTCAGCGCGTAGCCGTGAAACGAGCCGTTGGTGGTGTGCAGATCGACGGTCAGCAGCGGGTCCCAGCGATTGAGGACGTTCGCGACCAGGCCGCGCGCTTCCGGCGACTCGAGTTTCATGTAGTCGCGATTCAGGTCGAGGCCCTGCGCGTTCTCGCGCACGCCGACGCCGTTCGGGGGGCCGTTCTGCGTCTTGCGATTGTCGGTCGAGATCTTCTCGTTGCCGTCGGCGTTGTAGATCGGCGCGACGAGGACGGTCATCTCGCCGCGCAATTTGCTCGACGTCGAGACGAGATCGCGCAGCAGCATCTGCGCCGCTTCTTTTCCTTCAACCTCGCCGGCATGAATGTTCGCCATGATGAAGACGACCGGCAGACCGGTGGCATGCGCGGTGCGCGGATCGACGACGCCGGGCGGGCCGGCGATCACCAGCGGCAGCGCGCGCCCTTCGCTGGTGGTTGCAAAGATCTCGATGCGGATGTCGGGATCGGCGCGCTGAATCGCGGAAACGAAGGCCATGACGTCTTCGTAGCGCGACGTCAACTGGTAGTTGCTCGATTCAGCGAGTGTCTTTGGAAGTTCCTGCGCCACAACAACCTCACACAGTAATAGCGTCATCCCGAGCTGAGCGAGGGATCTCAAGCTACGCCATCGTATCGTGAGATCCTTCGCCGTCTGCGCGACTCAGGATGACGTAGCCGCCATCGCGCGCATCGACCCGTCCTTCTTCCTGCAACTTTATCAAGTGCGCCATGATCTGCACCTCAGCCGCCCCTTCGAGGCGCGGGTCGAGCTCGGAATAGATCCGGCGGCGCATCTCCGGAATCGTGCGCGCTCCGCTCGCGAGCGCATCGATCACTTGACGCTCGCGCTGCAACCTGTGGGCAATGTATTCGTCGATCAGCGCCATGGCGTCATCGCGCGTCGGCCCGTGTCCCGGGAAGATGCGCTTCGGACTGCGCGCGCGCAGCATCTGCAGCGATCGCATGTACGCGGCCATGTTCCCATCCGGCGGAAAGATCGTGGTGGTGCCTTCACCGAGGATCGTGTCGCCTGTGAAGAGGTCGCGGTCGCGGGTCATAAAACAGACGTGCTCCTGGGTGTGGCCGGGCGTGGCGATCACATCGAGATCGTCGATCGTCTCGCCGCCGTGAACGATGACATCGGCATCGTCGACGACGCCGGCCGGCGCAATGATCCGCGCTCTGGTCACTTTCTTGAGCGGCAACGCTGCCGGGGCGTGATCGCCGTGTCGATGCGTGATGAAGATCGTCTTCAAGTGCGGCATGGCAGTACGAATGGCATCGACATGCGATTCGATTGCCGGACCTGGATCGATCACGGCGTCGTCGCCTAACAGGTAACTCCGCGTTCCATTGAGCGTGAACGGACCGGGATTGGGCGCCACGATGTCGCGGATGATCACGGAAGGACGATCTTCTTCTTTCCGTTTTCCACGACGATGATCGGGCGCGTGGTTGCGATCTCCGCTTTTCGGCGGGACTCGATCAATTCCTCGGAGCTGCGAAATCCGACGATGGCCTCGAGGTTCTTCAGCGTCGGAAAGACGAGCGGAAATTCGCCGCGCAGGTGCCGCTCCACCGCATCGGCGGGCGAGATCCACGTCACGTCGACGATCTCGCCGTTGCGCGGCGCCGCGACAGTCCCGCGACCGGTGCAGGCCAGAAAAAAATAGGTGTCGAACCGCTTCGGCATGCCGGCCGGCGTGATCCAGTGCGCTGTCCAGACAAACTTCTCGAAATCGATGATGCGGATTCCAGTCTCTTCGAACAGCTCACGGTCGACATCATCGCTTTCTTCGACGCCGCCGCCGGGAAACGCCCAGACGTCGGGCGCGAAGCTGCTCTTTTCGGGACGGCGAATCATCAGCACTTCGAAGGGATCGTCGCGCAGCAGCAGCACGCTGGCGGCAGGAACCGGCTCTACTTCTGCCATCCCACCCACTCCTCGCCACTCGGCCCGCGCTCCTTTTTCCAGATCGGGACCGTCTGCTTGAAGCGATCGATGACGGTGCGGCAGGCGTCGAATGCCTCGCCTCGGTGCGGCGCGGAGCATGCGATGACGATCGAGGCCTCGCCGACTCTCAGTGTCCCCAGGCGGTGAATAACCTCGACGCGGACTTCTGGGAAACGTGTAATAATATCATCTAGTATTTTAGTAATCTCTTTTTCGGCCATCGGCCGATAGGCGTCGTAGCAGATCGATTCGACCATCTTGCCCTCATGATGATCGCGGACGACGCCCTCGAACACCACGCACGCGCCATCGGACGGACGCATCACGCGCTTCACGAGATCGTCCGAATCGATCGGCGAGTCGGTGAGGTGGCTCATCCGCCGCGAGTTTATCCTGAGCGAAGCGAAGGATCTGCTAGCGAGCGCCAGATCCTTCGGCGCTGAGCGCCTCAGGATAAAACTTCTACCCGCCGGCCACCGGAGGAATGAACGCGACTTCGTCACCGTCGCGCAGAACCTGATCGGCAGCAACGTATGTTTCATTGATCGCTGTCATCGGCGGACGCTCGTATCCGGCCAGCGCGCGATGCTGCGCTCGAAGGCGATTCCAGACATCGGCCGCGCGCGTTCCGTCGGGCAGCTCGATGACTTCCTCGCCCTTGCCGGCGATATCGCGAAGAACGGCGAAGTAGAGGAGTCGGACTTTCATGGCTTCAGTTTATGCCGAGCGCAGCGACCACGTACGAACCGCATTCTGGCTGCGCCACCGGAGATCTCTCGCCGTCTTCGCGGCTCGGGATAAACTGAAATCAGAAACGATATCGGATTCCGACGGTCGTGTGCCCGTTCTGGGGTTTGGGGATGTGAACGCCCTTGCCGGACGCGACGATGTCGGTTGCGCGAAACGGCGACGACGTGACGATATCCTGCACGCGTCCCTCGACCGCGAAATGCGGACTCCACCACCACGCCGCCCCCGCGCCCGCCGCGCCACCCCACCGCCCGCGCGTGCCTTCGAACAGCGGTGCGGTGACTCCTCCGCCCGCCCGGCGATGCACGTTGTAGAGCGCATACGCCGGCCCGCCTAACAGCTCGAATCGCAGCGCGCGTCGGGCATTGATGCGAAAAATCAGCGGCGCGGCGATGGCAGTCACGTTCACATGACCGGCATCGAGAGTGACGCCCTGGTTTCCGCTGGCCGATTTGATCCTCAGAGGCGCGCGTGCCCATGTCACTTCCAGCCGGATCGCCCAGCGATCGGCAAAGTCGCGTTCGATGTCTGCCACCGCTCCGGGCCGGGTCGCTGCCGAAAGGCGGGTCTTACTGGGCGCCATCCCCGTCTCGTTCATGACCGTCACGGTGCGCTCGGCAAAGTGTCCAAAGATGAACGGCCCCGTACCCGCGCCGATGCTCCACGACTCGCCGCGTCCGACCGCAGAAATGAGGATGAGGACGCCGATCGCGAGCAACGTTTTCCGCACGGTAGCGGTCAGAATTGCAACCGCGGCGCCAGCAGAGAAAAATTTTCCGAAGGCGGATCGGCATTTGCAGCAAACGCAAAAATG
>QHVX01000426.1 GCA_003222375.1 Acidobacteriota bacterium | reverse complement strand
ACCGAGCTGCTCTACACATTTGACCCGCGGCAGATTGTCTTCGGCCGCGTATTTTTCATTCTGGTCGTCACTCTTGTCATCGCGACGTTTTTCACCGAGAAGCTGCGGCCTGGTTTTCTCCTGATCATGATCCTCATGGTCGCGCTCTACTTCTTTTCGCCGGCCGACACTGCCGGCGGCGCGGTCATCAATCAGCGACTGGCGCTATTTGTGATCGTGAGCCCTCTCCCATGGTTATCGCCGAGGCTCGGAAGGCTCGTAGCGATTCCGCTGGTCGTGATTCTTTCTCTGATTGCGATCGTCAATGCCGGATTTCAGTTGCGGCACTTTAGACACAGCAGCCGCAACACCGAACGGTTTTTTACTGCGGCACACGAAATCGCTCCGAATTCCGTAGTGCTGCCGCTGCTTTTCACGCGGTCGATGCCGGATGCTTACATCGGTTACCACGTTCACGCGATCGAATACGTCGCGATCGCGAAGCGCCTCGTGGACCTCGGTTTTTACCAGCCGGGTACCGATTACTTTCCGATCCGGTATAACGCCGCCGTACGCCCGCCTGACATTCTCGAGATCGAAGGCCATCCTGACCGCGTGCACCTGAGCGACTACCCAGCCGCGAACTACGTCTTCACCTACGTGATGCCTTCCGACTCGCCTGTGCGCGCGGAACTGGAGAAGCATTTTGAGCGGATTGCTGCTGCGGACGGCGGTGAGCTCTATCGACGCAAGGTCACTGCGTCCCCGCCCTGAGCTCTAAGGCATGCGCCGCTTTTACGATTGTGCTTCCGGCCGAGAGCGTCGGGTCCGTATAGGCAAGCGCGCGTATGCCCATCGCCGTTCGAGCTTCATCGAGAGACGTTCGAAGCTCTGTCACGTGGATGCGTTTGATGATTGTTTGCGGTAGCGAGGTGTCCGTGAATGTCTTCTGCGGCAAGCCAGCTGCGGCTCGCATTGCGTTAACCGCCGTTCGAAGCTGCATGACGTGAACCGCTCTGATGATCGCGCCGGAAAGTGATGCGTCGGTGAACATTTGCGTCGTCGCCGGATCGACCGGAGTGAACGCAGACGTGCCGCCGTTTCCAAGCGCGCGGACCTTGTAGAGATATGTTGTGGCATCGGACAGCCCGCCGTCGGTCGCCGAGGTATTGCTCGTGCTGACGGCGATCGAATACGGCCCACTGATCGACGCGGCGCGGTATACCTCGTAACCCGTCGCCCCTCCGACCGGAAGCCACTGAAGCGAAACCTGAGATGACATTGTCGCCGTGGCCGAGAACAACGACGGCATGTCGATCGAGGCCTGCGTCGCGGCGTCGAGTGCATCCATGTCCACGCCAACATCGCGACCGTCCGTTCCGGCATTCTTGTAAGGGCTGCCCGCCTGCAGCCGGTAGTTTCCTGACGCCTGATCCACAAACTGGACGGCGGCCATCGTTGCGGGGAAGTAATTGTCTGTCGGGTAATCCGATGCATTGCCGCCCTGCACCACGTTGCGGCGGAAGATGCATCCCGGAAAGTAAGTCGCCAACGCGCCCATTGGATCTCCGTAGTGGTTATCGCCGGCGACGCCGAACTGATTGTTCGGGGTGAGATTGTTTCTGAAGGCGAACCGCGGGTTCGCGACGCCCCCGGCGACGATGATCTCGCCCGACTGAAAGGCGGTGTTGTGATCGACGGTGACGTCGGCGGCGCCGTCGGTGAGTTGCAGCAGGCGTCCGTCGCCTCCCCAGTTTGTCTCGTTGATGTCGTCGAAGAGATTGTTCGCGATCAGAATCCGTGTCGTCTGCTGACTCGGATTCAGATCATCGGTGCCGAGGATGTTCACGCCGTTGGCAACGTGACGGACGATGTTGTGCGTGAACGTCACGTCCTGCACGACCGACCACGGCGCGGTTCCTTCCTGGTTGCGCACCGTGAACAGAATCGAATAGCCGTTCTGATCGATGAAGACGCGTTGAGCATTCTTGAGCTCGAGGAGGTTCTTCACAGTCCACGGCGCCGGCGTAATGTTCCACGCAGTCGGTTTGAAGAATTGATTGCCGCGAATTTCGATGTCGGAGGGAACCAGATTCGCGATTGAGGGATCGGCTCCGCCAAAGAGCACGTTCTCGCCTGCGGCTTCCAGGTAGTTGTCGGCGATCTTGAACGGCCCTGGTCCATTCCAGCCTGCGATCGCCTGCGAATCGGCGCCGTCTTCGTGGATGTCGGAGATGTACGAATCGATGACCGCCGATGTGGCGCTGTTGAGCGCAACGCCGCGCCGGAGATCGTTGGTGGACTGGCCGTGAATGTAGACGCGATCGAGGATGAGGTTCGATGCGACCTGACTGAGGCTGGTGGCCGAGTCGTCGCCGAACTGCACGAGTCCATAATTCAATGTCACGCCGGCCGCCACAGTGAGCTCGACTCCCGCAATTCTGAAGTGATGCGCTCCCAGCGCGGTTTGCAGGGCGGGAGAAGTGTTGGCGGAAACGATTTTCGGCAGTACGGACGCGTATGCCGGCGTGATCCGACTTCCCTGCGGCGGGAGACTGCTGTCGGCAGCGGAGGTGCGCACCACGATCCATCCACTCCCGCTCTTGACGGGCAGCGTGTAATTCCCTGTGAATGTGGCGCCGGCCTCGAGTTGGATCGTGTCGCCTGGCTGCGCCGAGTTGAGGGCATTCTGGAAATTGCCGCCGGCAGCCACTGAAATCGTGTTCCCGCTCATCGTGGGATATGAGGTGTCCAACGATGCTTGCGGGAGTGTCGGAAAATTCTGCGCGTAAATGCTGACCGTTGCGAGAATACTCACGGCACAGACAATCGTCCGAAAACGATCAATCACTGATTCGACTGTACGCCGGGGGGTCTGGCCGCGGAAATTGGCCTTAAGTCTAGTTCAGCGTTTCTGCCGCCGTAGCGTTCGTGGCGCAATCCAATAGATCGCGCCACCCTGATCGTCGCTGAAAAACAGACGCCCGTCGGGTGCGAACACAACATCGGCAACACGCGAGATTGCGCCATCTCGGCCGAACCCGAGCGCGAAGTCGGTTGTCGGCTGCGTCGGAGAATGCGTTCGCGGGTCGGTCGGCGCCCATTGCAGCCCGGCGTGCAACCAACTTCCGAAACTTCCGTGAAGGCCGACGAAGAATCCGTTCTTGTATGGCTCAGGCCAGCCGCCGCTGCGTTCCCAGTCGAATCCGAATGGCGTGTTGTGAAGTGGAAACGTTCGGGCGGGTGTTGCGACGCGCGAGCAATCGGTAGTCGCGGGCAGATCCGGATTCGGAATCCCGAAAGCAACGCAGCACGGGTATCCGAATGATTCGCCATCGCGCAGCTCAACGAGCTTCTCGGTACCGCCTGCCTGTTCCCACGTATCGCCAGTGAGCTCAGCGGCATAACAGGAGCCCCACGGCATGCATCGGATGTAGAGCGGGTCGCGCAAACCGTCGCTCAACATATCGCCGAAGAGATCGTGGCCCGCGCCGATGCGCAGAACGGCTCCCAGTCTCGGTTCTGGCGACGGGCACATCGCATTGTCAAACTGACCGCGGCTGACGTAAATCGATCCGTCCGCTCCGAGAGCCAGCGAATGGGCAAATCGCGAGAGATTGTCGTTCGTGGTGGTGAAAGAGGCCACCATTCGCCGTGCTCCGACATCGATTTGAGTGGCTCCGAGCGCAAAGGGCACGCGATAAACCGCGTCGTCCAGCGTG
>QHVX01000079.1 GCA_003222375.1 Acidobacteriota bacterium | reverse complement strand
GCGCGTCCGCGATCCTGCGAGCCGCCTGACAATCGATGGATAGCTGTAAGTCTTTCGCCACGCTCGGCGGGTATTCTCCAGAAGCTCGGCCGCCGTCATGTTCCTCGGCTCGAACACGACGTGTTGCCCGTCGTACAGGCTCCAGTTTTCGGTTGTGATCCTTCCTTCGCTCTTCAGGCGCTTGTAGAGCGCGGTGCCCGGAAACGGCACCGCGATCGCGTAGCGCGGCAGATCCATGTGCGAGTCGAGAACGAAGTCGACGGTCTCCTGAAACGCATGGATCGTGTCGTGATCGAACCCGAAGACGAAACAACCCATGAGCGCGATCTTGCGCTCCCGGATCTTGCGGACGACTTCGTAGTAGTCGCGCCGCATGTTGAAGGCCTTCTGCCGACTAACAGTCCGCGGCACCCGCTGCGCGCCGCCAGATCGAGCAGCTCGTCGTCCCACGCGATGGTGGTCGTCGCGAGGCCGCCCCATTGAATCCCGAGCGGGATCAGCGCCGTGAAGAGCTCTTTCGCGTACGCGATGTCCGCGATCAGATTGAGGTCGAGAAAGATCACGCGCTTTGCGCGCATGTGCCGGATGTCGGCGATGACATCGGCGACCGGCTTCTGCAGCGGCTTTCCCCACGCCGACGGCACCACGCAGAACTCGCATTGATAGATGCAGCCGCGCGTCGCCTCGATCGTGTGCGCGATGTTGACCAGGCCGCTCGCATAGAGCTCACGTTTCGGGAAGGGGAGATTCGCGAGTTTGAGATTCGGACTCTGGTCGTAGCGCCGCTGCATCCGGCCGGCGACGAAGTCGCGCAGCAACTGCGGCCACGACTCTTCGGCGTAACCGACGACAGTGCTGTCGGCATGCTGCACCGCCTCGTCGGGCATCAGCGTCGGATGGACGCCGCCCAGGACGACGGGGATTCCTCGCTGGCGGAGCTGCGCCGAAATTTCGTATGCCCGCGGCGCCGTCCCTGTGATCGCTGTGATGCCGACCAGATCGGCGTCGATGCGATCGGGATGGATCTCCTCAACGCCCTCGTCGATGATGCGAACGTCGGCGGGAATCTCGGGCGGAACGAGCGACGCGAGCGTCGTCAGCGTCAGCGGCGCGTAACGCATCGTCTTCTTCCAGATTCCTCCGCGATGTCCATAGAGCGGCCCGCGCAGACAGAGAAGGACGATTCGGAGAGTTTTGCCGCTCACGGGAGCCTCAGCAAACTCTCTCGGAGAGCGCTGAACGAGACTCGCTGAACTGGCGAATGGCGGTATGGACAATTTTAGCGCGTAGAAAGATGAATGTCATCGCCGCCGCGACCACACCGAGCCAGTGCGCAAGCGTCGGAGTTCCAAAGGAACTGAACGTCTCGACGATCAGCTTCACGCCGCAGAATGTGAGAAAGACATACGCCGGCGCCGGCGGGACACGACGATCGCTGTACGGATGATGATTGAAATACAGCAGCGGCGCGAGAATCCAGATCGTGACCGCCAACGCCGAGCTGCCACGAAACTCCGCGTTCGGAACAGAAGCCAGAATCGCGAGGCTGATCAGGGGCGCGATCACCAGGCCCCACACAATGGTGCGCATCCGGTGTTTCGGATGCAGAAGCATCAGCGGAGGCACCATCGCGAGGCTTTCAGGAAAAAAGCTCGAAGGGCCGAAGTGGACGATGTGACCGGTCCATAAGCGCCACGGCTGGCCGTGCAGCGCCGCCGATGTCAGCGACCAATAGTCGGACATACGCCTCCTCCGGTCTCATATGCGATGAGCTGGTTTGTGATTTCGACTTCCGGATGCTCGCCGAAAATGATCGTGCTTCGGCAGTCGAGAAAATGCGTCGCAGGCTGCCGATGCCTCGCCTGGTGAGCGCAAACGATGAGAAGAATCCCGATTGAGACCGCGAAGAAACTCTTCATCTTGGCGAGGTATGAAGAGGAATCGGCTGCCCGTTACGCCGTGAGCGTTGAACGCAAAGAGGCCACCAGCGACGCCGCAAACACCGCCAGGACCGCGATCGACGTTCCGAGGTACCAGCGGTGGATATCGATCGTCAGCGGCACGGACGTGAGCAGCAAGTACCAGAAGAAGGCGAACGCGCAAGTGAGGAGGCCGTAGCGATTGAGAACCAGCAGAAGCAGCAACGCGAGCGCTGCGCCGAGGACGTAGTCCAAAGGTTTTTGTTCGATTGGCGCGAGAAGGACCGCCAATGTGCCAACCCAGGCGGCCCACGCGATGACCGTCTTCTTCAAGACCGCACGCAGGAGCAACAGAAAGAACAGCGCAAAGAGCGAATAGAAAATCGCGCGCGTTTGAAAGTAAAAGATGAGCTCCAGCCACGATGTCGATGACGAGAGCGCAGGCACTGCGTTCGCGAACGGCGCTGCGCCCGGCAGCGCGCGCCGCAGCTCTTCGATCAACACCATCGCGATCCCGAATGCAGCTCCCAGCATGGCGTCGCGTCCGACGATCGGATCGTTCCAGCGACCCTCGAGCAGGCGCTTCCATCCGATGATGGTCTGCGGCCGGCGACGCCGGATGTACGGTTCCACCGCCAGATACCCCAGCCACACCTCGGCCGCGTACATGAGGCTGCGCGCGAAGGCGATCGTCAACAGACGGTATTCGTCGACGAATGATGCCGTGTGATGGGCCGCGAAGATCCAGTACAGCATGCGACAGAGAAAAACCCACCCTGCGATTCGCCGCGCGCCGCGCACGTCGCCGCGGCCGGATCGAATGTTGCGCCGCGCTACAAAAGCGCCAGCGACAATCACCGGAAGCAACAACGCGTAGTAGGCGATCAATGAGAGAGCTATATCCTCATCGCCGTACGCGATCGACTGCCGCTCGCCGTTGGGGCTCAGGGCGATCGTGACCATACTCGGCGCGATCGGCGGCGGCTCGCTGAGCGTGACGCGTCCGTCGACATCGTTCGTCCAGAGAGGTTTCGGACTCTGGCGGTAGAAAAAACGGATGTTTGGATCTGCGGCGAACCACGCGGCGTAATCTTTGGGATTTCCTCTCGCGATCTGGCGCGCGCGCTCCGTCAACGCGGCGCGTGACAATGGAAGAGGTGTGCGTCCTTCGAGGGATAGATTTTCTTTCGTCAACAAAACGATGACGATTCCGCCTAACACGGCGGTGAACACGATCCACGCGAGCCGCGGAGAGAGCCGAATCGATGGCTCGGCGAAAGCGACCAGCTCGGGCGATGGAGTCTCGCCGGCGGCGACGGCGGCATCCAGTGGATCGGTGGTCGGGAAAGACGCCAGGACCTCGCGCGCGGACGCCGGCCGATTCGCCGGATCGATCGCCAGACACCGTTCGATTTTTTCCCGCAGCTCGGAGGGGATGTTGCGGTGCCCTTTGAGAAGCTCGCTCAGAACGATGCCGAGCGCGTACACATCGCTTCGCAGCGACAGAATTCCTTTTCGCTGTTCCGGCGCCATGTATGCCGGCGTTCCGGCGACGAGAGTGCGCCGTGTCATGTCGGCGGCCAGCGCTGACAAACCGAAGTCGCTGATCCGCGCGTGCCCCCGGCCGTCGATCATGACGTTGGCAGGCTTCAGATCGCCGTGGATGACCTCGCGGTCGTGCGAGGCCGCCAGTCCGGCGCAGATCTCGCGCGCGATGTCCATCGCCTCGCGATGCGGAAGTCGGCCGAGGCGCTGGATCAGCGACTCGAGATTTTCGCCGTCGACGAACTCCATCACGATGAACGGATGTCCCTCGTAGTCGGCGAGATCGAAAAGCCGGCAGACATTTGGATGGGCGACCTGCCGGCCGACGCGAACTTCGTTGTAGAGGCGCTGCAGCAGCTCGCCGTTCTGCGCGATCGCGAGCGGAACGAATTTGAGCGCCACCGGCTGACCGAGCTTGAGATCGTCGGCGCGATAGACCTCGCCCATCCCGCCGCGACCGATCAGCGCCGTGATCTGGAATCGATCGTTGAGAATCGTGCCGGGCGTGAAGTGCGAGTAGTCGTCGGACGACTTCAGCGCCAGCTCGAAAAGGCACTGCGGACAGAGTCCCGAGACCGCCTCGGCCTCGCGATGCGGGCAGGTGGGCATGTCACATTGTGACAGCGTTCATCAGATGACGAATTTCCTCGTCGATCTGTTCGGGCGCGGATACCAGCGATGCCACATGCTCGCGAAGAATCGCGCGAAAACGTCCCCGCATGCGATGGAGTGCGACCCGCAGCGCGCCGCGACTCATGCCGAGATCGTTGGCGACCTTTTCGTACAAGTCGGGCGAATCACCGGTCAGGAGCGGCGCGAGCGCTTCGAAGTGACCGAGGTCGTCGCGCTCGACGTATTCCTCGCGAAGGGCGCGCAGCGCCGTATCGAGCAACGAGAGCGCACAACGCTTCTCGAACGCTTCTTCCGGACTCAGTCCTCCCGCCTTTTCACTCGCATATCGCTCTTCGGCCGCTGAGAGATCGATCGGAACGTGCGTCGCGCCTCCGCCACGTTTCTGCGCCAGCGTGCGATCGCGTTCGTTGGAAAGAAAATGTTTGACGGACGCCAATAGGAACGTGCGGAATTTTCCGCGGCTGCGATCGACCTGCGCGAGATACGCCTTCTCGATCAACTTCGCATAGAACGCCTGCGTCAGATCCTCGGCCTCCGTCGCGTCGTGCCCCTGCCGTCGAATGAACGCGTACACCGGAAACCAATACATCGCACACAAGGCGTTGAGCGCAGGACGCGACTCGGAATCGTCGGCCGCGGCTGAGAAAACCAGCGTCCACTGCGTCGTGTGAAATCGCGGATCGGGCATGCGTTGTTAGGCCGCGGCGGCGGCAACTACGACGGGTTGCTCGGGCGGCACGGCCTTCATCAGGACTCCGTGCACGATCGCTGAAACTGCGAAACCCAGGAACCAGGCATAGTCCAAGAGGTGGTGCCACGGATTCTTCGGATCGATAAAAATTCCGACGAGCGCCACCGCGCAGCCAAGTCCCGTGGCCAGTACAGCCCGCCAGTTCCAGCCACCGATGTACTTGTACGCGCCGTTCGGCAAATAGAGATCGGCGAGAGCGAGCTGTTTCTTGCGAACGATCCAGTAGTCGATGATCAGTACTCCTGCGATTGAACCGAGCGCGCCGGAGTAGATGAGCAGCCAACCGAAGATGTAGCCGCTAGGATCGGCAAGGAGTCGCCACGGCCGCATCAGGATGCCGAGGATTCCGGTAATGAGACCGCCGGTGCGGAAGGAGATCCACTTCGGGAAGGCATTCGAAAAATCATTCGCGGGCGAAACGACGTTCGCGGCGATGTTGACGGCCAGCGTCGCGACCACGACCGTAAACATCGAGATCGCGATCACCAGCGGCGCCTTGAATTGCGCGACCAGCTTGATGGGATCCCAGAGATCGGTCATCGGCAGATTCGGATAAATCACAATGGCTGCCGACGTGATGATCACGCCCATCGCGGCGAAGACCGTCATCGTCGTCGGCAGTGCGATCGTCTGTCCGATCGCCTGTTCGCGCTGACTGCGTCCGAATCGCGTGAAGTCGGGCATGTTGAGCGACAGAGTGGCCCAGAACCCGATCATGGCCGTCAGCGACGGAATGAAGACAATCTGGAACTGCGACCAGGTCGTGAATTTGCCCTTTTCGGTCAGCAGATATCCGAGGCCGTGCGCGCGCCAGATGGCCCAGGCGAGGAGGAAGGCGGTCATGATCAAGACGAACGGCGCTGCCCAATTCTCGACTTTGCGCAGCAGATCCATGCCGCGATAGATGATCAGGATGTTGATGCTCCAGAAAAGCAGGAACGAGATCCACTCCGTCGGTGTGTGGCCGCCGGGTTTTCCGCCTAACAGCGTGTGCCACTGCGGGAAGATCGCGCCGAAGAACGTGTGCAGCGCGGCCCCGCCGATCCACGCCTGGATGCCGAACCATCCACAGGCGACGATGGCGCGCATCAGGGCGGGAAGGTTCGATCCGTATGTGCCGTAGGCAGCGCGCGCGAAAATCGGAAAGGGGATTCCGTACTTCGTGCCGGGATGCGAGTTGAGAAGAATCGGGATCAGCACAATCGAGTTGCCGAGGAGAATAGTGATCAGCGCCTGCCACCAGTTCATGCCTGCGCCGATGAGTCCCGACGACAGCATGTAGGTCGGGATGCAGTGCGCCATCGAGATCCACAGCGCGGCGTAGTTGTAGGTCGTCCAGTTTCGACGCGACACGGGAACGGGCGCGAGATCGTCGTTGTAGAGCGGGCTCGCTTTGATGTTGTCGAGAGATTTCAGCTCGACGCGACCGTCGGGATGTTGAATGGTTTCAGTCATGGTTTCTATCGAAATGCAGAATGCAAAATGCAGAATGCAGAACGTTCTCGCGACATTCTTTCTGCATTTTGCATTCTGCATTCTGCATTTGGTCACCTAGGTGAATTAAACAATCCTCTCTTCAAAAACTGCCCCCGCCCTGGCTTGGCGACGTATTTTCCGTCCTCGATGACGACATCGCCTCGCGAGAGCACGGTCTTCGTCACGCCCTTGACGCGCCAGCCCTCATAGCAGGAATAATCAACATTCATGTGATGATTTTTCGCACTAATTGTCATCTCCTCGTCGGGATCGAAGATCACGATATCGGCATCCGAGCCGATTGCGATCGTTCCCTTTCTCGGAAATAGCCCGAAGATTTTCGCCTGGGCCGTCGAGGTGACCTCCACGAAGCGGTTGAGCGAGATCCGTCCTTCTGCCACGCCGCCGTTATAAATCAGCGACATGCGATGCTCCACGCCCGGTCCGCCATTCGGAATCTTCGAGAAATCGTTTTTGCCGAGCTCCTTCTGCTCCTTGAAACAGAACGGACAATGATCGGTTGACACCACTTGCAGATCGTTGAATTTCAGTCCGCGCCAAAGCTCGTCTTGATTCCACTTCTCTCGAATGGGGGGCGTCATCACCCACTTCGCGCCTTCGAATCCCGGCTTTTCGTAGACGCTGTAGTCGAGAAAGAGATATTGCGGGCACGTTTCGGCGTACGTCGGAAGGCCGGCGTCGCGTGCGCGCACGACCTCGTCGAGCGCGTCGCTGCAACTGAGATGGACGATGTACACCGGCGCGTGTGCCATGTCGGCCAGCGCGATGGCACGGTGCACGCCCTCCGCTTCCGCTTTCGTCGGCCGCGTCAGGGCGTGATACTTCGGCGCCGTTTTGCCGTCGGCGACCGCGCGCTTGACGATCGCGTCGATGACCACGCCGTTCTCCGCGTGCATGCAGATCAGCCCGCCCGCTTCCGATGCCATTCCCATGGCCTTGTAGATTGTTGCGTCGTCGACCAGAAAGACTCCCGGGTAGGCCATGAAGAGTTTGAAGCTCGTCACGCCCTGCCGGATCATTTCTTTCATTTCGGGTAGACGATCGTCAGGGAGGTCCGTACAAATGAGGTGAAAGCCGTAATCGATCGATGCCTTTCCTTCGGCTTTCTTGAACCAGACGTCGATCGCCTGGCTCAATGACTGACCTTTGTACTGAACTGCGAAATCGATGATGGTCGTCGTGCCGCCAAAGGCTGCCGCGCGAGTTCCGGTTTCGAAGTCGTCGGAAGATGACGTGCCGCCGAAGGGCAGATCCATGTGGGTGTGCGGGTCGATGCCGCCCGGGATGACCAGACGTCCTTTGGCGTCGATCTGCTTGTCGGCTTTGACGTCGATCTCCTTGCCGATCAGCGCGATCTTGCCGTCTTCGATGAGGATGTCGGCGTTGTAATCGTCGACGGCTGTCACGACGCGCCCGTTTCGGATCACGGTTCTCATCTTGCAATCTCCTCGGAAAAGATCGTGAATTGTAGTCGGTTCCTGCTCGCGGCCGTCATCGTCGCTAACCGAGCGATGGCGGGGACCTACATCCTGTCGAGCCCCGCCGATTCCGGCCCCGGTTCGCTGCGGCAGGGAATCCTCGATGCGAACTCCGGCGCCTGCAGCGCGCCCTGCACAATCCAGTACGGATCCGCGAGCGGGATCCTGACGGTCGAGCCACTGACGCTGCTTCCCGATATCACAGCGAACCGCGTGTCTATTTCCGCGGGGCCGTCGTATCGCGCGTGGAGTCTCGAGATCAGCGGCAAAAATCTGACCTCCGGCAGCGGACTGCACATCCGCGGTTCACACTGCCGTGTCTCGGCGGTCATCGTCAACGGATTTCCGGGCAGCGGGATCGTGATCGAGGATGCCGTGGACGTCGCGATCGGCTATTGCGTCATCGGACTCGACGCCACCGGAAAGCGTCCGGTGCCGAATGGTCAGAACGGCGTCACCATCGTCAACGGACACCAGCTCTTCGTCGATTCATGCACGATCGGCGCGAATCGCGGCAATGGAATCTACGCCGTACGCTCCTCCGATCTCTTCTTCGGACTCGATTCCATCGGCGAACAATACTTGCCTCAGGGATCGCGCGGCGTTCCTGCGCCTAATGGGGCCTCCGGAATTGTCCTCGTCGACGTTCAGAACGCTTACTCCCTGGGCAACCACATTACGAACAATGCCCTCGACGGCATCGTGCTCGCCGGCGCAACCACCGGCGCACAACTGGAGGACATCACCCTGCCCAGCGTCATGTATGGCAACGGCCTCCTGTCGATCGATATCGGATTCGACGGCGTCACGGAGCCGCGTCCGCTTCTGAGCCTGGCGGAAGTCAGCAACGGATTCATGCGCGTCGTGGGCGAAGTGCGGACGGCGCCGAACAGCAGCGTGATGGTCAACGTGTTCTCATCCGACGCGCAAGCGGCATTCAAGACAGCCGAGGCCAAGAAGGCGCTGTCGGGAAAAAAGGTGAACAGCGATGCGAACGGCGTCGCGAAATTCGAAATACGATCCGCGGTGCAGAGCGACATTATCGGTCAGTGGATCACCGCCAGCGCGACGACATCCACGGGGACTCAGGAATTGGCCGCGCCGCTCCGGGCAGTCCTCAACAGTCAAAATTTCACGGTC
>QHVX01000423.1 GCA_003222375.1 Acidobacteriota bacterium | reverse complement strand
GATGAAGGAGAATTCGATTTCACGGACGACTTCAAGGACTTCCCGGACGGGGGTCTCCTGCAAGTCAACGTGGTATTCGGAAGTACGAAAGGTCGCGCCGTGCGGCACTGATACCATTCGCGCCGGCGTGCTCAACGAACAGATCGGTCAATACCGCATCACCGGCCGGCTCGGTCAGGGTGGGATGGGCGAGATCTTCGCCGCGCGTGACGAGAAACTGAATCGCACCGTGGCGGTGAAGTTCATCGCGAATACGCAGATGGCCAGCGAAGCTTCGCGACGACTGTTCCTGCGCGAGGCCCGCGCCGCGGCGGCGCTCGATCATCCATTTATCTGCACCGTTCACGACGTCCTCGAGCATCGGGGGCAGCCGGTGATCGTGATGGAGCACGTCGAGGGCGAGACGCTGCAGACACTGATCAGCCGCGGACCTCTTCCGCCCGAGCAGATCGGACGTTACGCCAGGGAGATCGCGGAAGCGCTGGGCGCGGCGCACGCGCGCGGCATCGTCCATCGCGACATCAAGACATCGAACATCATGCTGACGCCGAGCGGCCACGTGAAGGTGATGGACTTCGGCCTCGCGGTGAATTTGAAAGCGTCGCCCGAAGATGCCACTGCGCACGCCTCCGAAGAGTTGAAATTGCGCGTCGCCGGAACGCTGCCCTACATGGCGCCGGAAGTACTCCGCGGTGAGAAAGCCACGCCCGCCGCCGACATGTACGCCCTCGGCGTCGTGGTGTACGAGATGGCCACCGGCCGCCGCCCATTCGGCGGCAAGACGGACGCGTTGCTGGTCTCCGAAATTCTCGAGCGGCAGCCGCCAACTCCGCGTCAGGTCAACGCCACGCTGCCACGACCGCTGGAAGCTCTCATCCTGCGCTTGCTGTCGAAAGAGCCATCGATGCGTCCATCGACGGCTGACGTCATTCAGCAATTGAGCGAGATCACACAGCCCGCGAAACCGAAACAACAGCGGTCGCTGGCGGTGCTCCCCTTCCAATCGCTCGCGCACGATCGCGAGGATGAACACCTCGGACTGGCTTTGGCGGACGCGACTACGAGCGAGCTGGCGTTGGTGCATTCGCTGCTGGTCCGACCGACGGCCGCGATTCTTCGTTATCAAGCCGGAGCGGATCCTGTCACGGCGGCGCGCGAATTGGCCGTCGACGCCGTCGTCACCGGCACCGTGCAGCGCGCCGGAACGCGCCTGCGCGTCACCGTGCAGCTCATCAGCGCAGCAGAAGAGCGACCATTATGGTCTACTAAAATCGATACTACTTTTGATGATATATTTGCGATGCAGGACGAGGTCTCGCGCAAAATCGTCGATGCCCTCAAGCTCGAGCTCACGCCCGCCGACGAGCAGCGCATCGCGAACCGGATCCAGGCGCCCGGCGACCTGTTGGAGCTCTGCCTCAAGGGACGCGTCGCGCTTCTCGATGAGACTGTGGAGGATGTCAACAACGCGATCGAGCTATTTGAGCGCGCGCGGGACATCGATCCGAACAATCCGCTTCCGTGGATCGGGTTGTCTGATGCATACACGCGCCTGGCCTTCACATTTGATCCGGAGGGTGGGTGGGATGTGCGGGCGCGCGAGTTCGCCGACCGAGCGCTGCAGCTCGATCCGAATGTGCCGGAAGGCCACTACATCCGCGGACGGCTCGCCTGGACGACTCGCCGAGCGGCCGAATTTGAACGAAGGTTTCGATCGGCTGGCCACGATCGCGTTTCACGTCGGGCTGATCGACGAAGCGCAGGAGATGTACCAGCGCGCCTCGGCGATCAATCCGGACGATCCTTTCGCCGAGCGTCTCATCGGAACTTTGGAGGCCCTTCGCGGTAATTACGCTGCCAGCGTGCAAATCGAAAGGTTGTCGTCCGCCAAAACACCCGAGGCCTGGGGACTGCACACGTTGGGATTCGCGCAAGTGCGCCTGGGCGATCTCGCCGGTGCGGAAAAGACTATTGATAATGCATCACGATTATTTCCAATGGTTAATTTATATGACGGTCTGCGGGCTGAGGTTGCGGCTCTCCGCGGCGACGCCGCGGCGGCACAGCGAGCCATCGATAAGACGATTCACGACCAAAAGGCGTTCGGGCACTTCCATCACGTCGCATTCAACATCGCGTGCGTCTTTGCGACTCTGGGTCGCAAGGAAGACGCACTGCAATGGTTGCGGTCGTGCATCGAGGATGGCTTTCCATGCCTGGCGGCCGTCGAAAATGAGCCTCTCTTCGCGTCGCTGCGCTCGGATGCCGAATTTCAAAAGGTGATCACAGAGCTGCGCGCGACGCGCGAGCATTACAGCCGCGTGTTCGAGGATCTCCGCAAAACGATCTGGAGCGCGTAGTCAGTCGATCGACATCTCCGGCAACCAGCGCTTTCCGCCCATCGAGATCACGAAACCGTAGATCGCAACGGCCACCAAAAGCATCAGCGCGAACATCGAGCGTCCGAAGTACCACGCGCTCGGGTCCAGCGTGATCGGCACGCGCCGGATGAAGAGATAGGAAAAGACACCGGCCCCATACGCGAGCAAACCGAAGCGAAAGATCAAAACGAGCACCGTGATGCCGACCATGAGCCCGAAGAGCACCCGAATCCACAGCGGACCCGGAACGTCGCCAAGGACCACCATGCCGCCGAGAAGGGCCATGATGACGATCGACGCGCGCACGCTGTGCGTGATCACGTGAAATCCAACGATCAGCGTCGCGGCGAAGATCGGACCGACGATGGCGAGAGTCAGGGATCCTGCCGCGAACCATCCGACGTAGCGGAGGCCGGACAATGTCAGGCTCGCCGACTGAATTGGAGGCGTCCCCGGATACAACGCGATGGCTTGCCGAAGCAGCACGACAATCAGGCCGGCGGTACCGCCGACAAGGACATCCCGCCCGATCATCGGATCGCGGAGGCGACCGGCCAGCAGGCGGCTCACTGCGATCAGCATGCGCGGCCACCGCCGGCGAACGAGCGGCTCGATCGCGATGTAGCCGATCCACGTCATCGCCGCCATCAGCAGCACCAGGCCGGCGATGCTCAGGATCGCGATCATCTCCTCAAACGCGTCGGACACGTGGTGCGCCAGGAGCAGCGCGCCGATCGCGAGGATCGCGAAAACCGACAGGGCTAATCGTCTGGCGCCGCGACGGTCACCCTGTCCGCGTCGCAAATTGCGCAATGCAAGAACAATTGCGGCGGCCCAGAACGCGGTGTTGATCACCACGACGACGGCCGTCGAGATCCGGTTTCCAGCCTCTTCCGGTTTTTTCAGCATTCGAAAGGCCAGGCGCCACGGCGGAATGACAGCCAGCCAGACTGGCCGTCCGTGATACGCGGCTGCTTCAATGCGCGTGTCGCCGATCGTCCACGCCGCTTTCTGATCGGAGTCAACCGGAGCAGCCCATTCCGGAACCACCGGCGAGGGAGTGCCGGTGAGGCCGGTGAGTCGGAGTAACGGGGTCCAGTCGACTTTCGTCGGGCCGCGCGGAGACTCCTTCTGCGGCGGAAAAATCGTGAGTTGCACGAGGTGTCCGTTCGAGTCGAGGGCGACATCGGCCATGTCCGAAAAGGCCAGCGGCGGATCGAGTGGAAGCACGCGATGCTCGTAGTTCTGTGCCAGCATCGGCCGCGGACTCTGTCGATGGAGAAACAGAATCGGCGACACGCCCGACGGCGGCGCGCCGTGATGCGCGATCCAGTTCAATTCCTCCTGGTCGGTGACGAATACTTCCGACGCATCGACGCGCGGCAAAGCTTGGCCGGTCGCCGCCAGAATCTCGTCAATGCGCTCCCTCAAGACTTCCGGCGATTTGATCGGAACGCGGCGATACAACATCGTGCGAGCAGTCAGCGCTGCATAGACGATCAAGACTGCCACCTGAATCCCGAAAAC
>QHVX01000425.1:3571-3916 GCA_003222375.1 Acidobacteriota bacterium | reverse complement strand
AGTTGAGCATTGAATTGCTGTTCGTTCAGGATTCCGCTGTCGGCGTGTCCCGCGATCGACGTCATCTGCAACTCGACGCAACGCGCGCGTTTGAGATACGGCTCGTTGCGGCCGGGAAACATCGTCCCGACATCGGAAGTTTCGCCGCCGCACGTTGCGGTGTAGAGCGCGTCGATCGGCTGACCCTGATACGTCATGATCAAGCCGGCAGACTCGTGGACAGCTTGATCGCTGAGCTGCTCTTCGCCCGAGAATCCCTTGTAGGCCTGACACGCCGGACCCGGGCAGATGTCGTAGCCCTCGGTTCGAAACTGGCCGAGGTTGCGGACGGCGTAGGTGCGGGCG
>QHVX01000425.1:0-3518 GCA_003222375.1 Acidobacteriota bacterium | reverse complement strand
GATGTTGAGGAGCCCGCGGTTGTTGATCAACACGCGCGCTGCGCTCCGATACGGCTTCTGATCGATCGTGACGGTCTCGCCGCTCACTGGCATCACGAGAATGGATTCGCCCTGCAGCGTCGACCGCTCGCCCTCGTCGTCGACGATTTGATGCTGCCGCTCGAACGGCTGATCGGTCGGACGGCGTACGACGAGCATGTCCTTTCCATATCCGGCGGCGACAAGCTGGTTTCGCAACGGCTGCGCCGACTGCGTGTCAGGAAAATCGCCAACCAGAATTCGATACGCGCCGGCAGCCGGATCGAAGATCGCGTCGACGCGCTGGTTCGTGTCCGTCCGCAGCCGGCTCGCGAAAGTCTCGGCACTCGGCTTGTCGGAGATTGCGCCGGCCTGCACGGCATAGCGGATCGTTGCTGCGTTCAGCGGGGCGGCGTCGGTGAATCCGCGGCGCAGGATCGACGCGCCGGTGTTCGTGATCAGGTAATAGCCGCCGTCCACCCGCGGAAACGTTACCGAAGTCTGATCGCTCAACATGCCGACGCGGATACGCGGCTCGACGATCGTCTTCGCGACAGAGGCGACCGGCGTCAGCGCATGCGTCGGACGGGCAGCCTGTGGAACGACTTTCGGCGCCGGCGGGTTCGCGCAGGCGGCCAGCAGGATGACGACGACAGCAAAACGGAATTTCATGCGGTGGGCTATGCAAAAACGTGGGCCAACCGCTGCACGCCCTCGCGCAACCGCTCATCGGATTCCTTCGCGAACGTCAGCCGCATGGTGTTCTGGCCGCTGCCATCCACAAAAAATGGAGAGCCGGGAACGTACGTCACGCCATTCGCGACCGCTGTCTCGATGCGCGATGCGGTGTCGATCGAATCGCTGAGCGTCATGAACGTGAAAAGCCCGCCGCTGGCCGCCGTCCAGTGGGCGCGGCCGCCGAAGTGCTCCTGCAGTGCGCTGAGCATTAGGGCGCGTTTGCCGCGATAGAACGCCCGAACGTTTTCGATTTGCCCGGGCAGCTCGCCGGCGTGGCAGTACTCGTCGATGATGGACTGGTCGAGCATTCCGGAGCAGAGATCGGCGGCCTGCTTGGCGATCTCGACGCGATCGATCAGCGACTTCGGCCCGACGATCCATCCGCAGCGCACACCGGGCGCCAGAATTTTCGAGAAGGTGCCGAGGTACAGGACGCGGCCGTCGCGGTCGCGGGATTTGATCGGAGTCGTGTCGGCACCTTCGACATAAACCAGATCGCCGTACGGATCGTCCTCAACGATCAGAAAATCGTGCCGGTTCGCGATCTCGAGGACTCGATCCCGCCGGCGCTGCGACATGAGGCGACCCGACGGATTCTGGAAATTTGGAATTGTATACAATAATTTGATACGTTTTTTCCTGGCGACGTCGTCGAGCGACTCGGGGACGATGCCGTCGTCATCCTGCGCGACGCCGGCCAGGGTTGCACTGCGCGCGTAAAACGCTGATGTGCCGCCGATGTACGTCGGCAGCTCGACGGCCACGATGTCGCCGGCGTCGAGCAGGCAATGCGAAATCAGATCGAGCGCCTGCTGCGAACCGGTCGTGAGGATCACTTCTTCAGATTTCACGCGGCTGCGCGCGGCGACAAATTCGCATAGCCGCGGCAATCCGCGCGTCGGTCCGTACTGCAGCGAAACGTTGCGGCGCTCGCGAAGAACGCGATCTGCGATGGCCGCGAAGCGCTCGGCCGGAAACGTCTCGGGATTCGGCGACCCGCCCGCGAACGAGATTACTTTCGGATCGTTGATGTATTTCGCGAGCGCGCGGATCGCGGAGGGACGAAGGTTCCGCGCGTCCGCCGACAGGAACTTCTCGATCACTACTTTTCCTCGGTCAACCCGACGTACGCGGCCAGGAACCACAGTCCGACCGCCGCTGAGAAGACCGATTGCGCGAACGATGACACGATCTGCGCCGGCGCGAATGCGATGCTGGTGAACGGCGTGTGCCCGACATCGCGGATGATCGACATCGGCGCCATCACGCTCGAGATTGCCATCGCGCCGCCGAGCGCGATTGCGAAAACGATGAACGCCACGGCGAAGTGACGGCCGAGGTCGCGCTTGATCTCGGCCCATCCCGCGCGAACCGCATTGCGGGCATCGGCTGCGCGCGCAGAGCCATCACCATTGAAACCGGAATGACGACCAGGAATGTCAGCGCCAGTCCGCCGCACGCCACCGCCACCCGCCCGCCCGTCTCGGTGACCAGGAACATCGCAGCCAGCGTGAGGATGAGGGGCACGAGAAAAATCAGCCCGCCGATTCCCCACACGATGTTGTAGATCCAGAACACGGTCCACCACGACGCGCGGCCGCCCTGCATCCAGCGATCCATGTTGAAGACGCGAAAAGCGTCGCGCTTGGGCGTCTCGCCGGTGGCGCTGCGCTCGGCATCCACGAATACGCGCGCGCTGCCCGCTTCGACAAACGCATGGATCGCGACCAGCACGATCGTCACGATCAGCACGACCACGAAGATGTAGGCGATCAGCGGCCAGTGCTCGACGACAAACGCGGCGATCGCCTGTGCCGGTTCATCGACATTCTTGAAATTGGAAAAGCTGGCCGCGATCCCCACCGGCACGATGGCCGCGAAGATCGAGGCCACCACGATCATCACGAACAGGATGCTCTCCGCGATGCGAATGGCGATCAGCGGCCAATTCGCCAGCGTGCTGTCGAAGCCGCGTCGAAGAACGTCAGTTGTGTTGCGCAAACGTCTTCCGGTAGTCGGGGACGCCGGTCAGCTTGATCTCGCGGGCCATCTCGTAGAGACGGCTGCGCAGACGCTCGCCGATCCGGTCGGCGAGCTCCTCCACGTAATTCGTCGTGAAAATCGTGGTGCGCTGCGCGTTGTAGCGGCTGTTGATGATGTAGTACAGGATGTCCTGCACGAACAGCGACGGCTTCTGCGATCCGAGCTCGTCGAGAACGAGCAGATCGACGTCGAGCAGCGGCCGCAGGATTTCCGATTTGCTCGGTGTGTCTTCTGAATCGAACGACGCCTGAATTTCCTGGATGAGATCCTGGAAGTTACTGAACAGCAACCGGCCCGGTTTTCCGCTGTCGATGATCTCGAGCAGTGCTGCCACCGCGAGATGCGTTTTCCCCGACCCGCACGGTCCGATCAGCAGCATTCCTCGCCCACTGTCGACGCCCGGCATCCACGCGTCGGTGAATTCCTGCACCGCGCGCTTCGCGTGTCCGAGGGCGCCGCTGCCGCGTTCGTAAAAGTCGACGAGACGGCAATGCGGAAAGTAGCGCGGTGGAATCGCGGCTGCTGTGATGCGCTGGCGGCGCCGCAGATCGCCCTGACATCCGCACGGTTCGACGCGCAACGCGTCGCCTTCGACGGGTACCCACCCTGAGCCGTTGCAGCGAGCGCATGTTGCGGCGACGGGAGCGGGCGATTTCACCGGCACTGAGTTTAGCATCGTGCTGATGGATGCAGACCGTCGGATCGCGCTTGGCGTTGCT
>QHVX01000424.1:218-2404 GCA_003222375.1 Acidobacteriota bacterium | reverse complement strand
GGCCGGCCGCCGGAAGAGCTGATGGATCAGGAACAATCGCTGCGCGAGCAACTGCGAAAACTTCTCGATTGGGAAGACGCTCACGTCAGCTTCGATCACGCCATCGAAGGAATGGATCCGAAAAAATATGGTGAAGTGCCACAGGGCTTCGCACATTCAGTCTGGCAACTTCTAGAGCACATCCGGCGATGTCAATTCGACATCCTCGATTTCTGTCGCAATCCGAAGTACGAAGAACCGGCATCGATGGAGGAGTATTGGCCGCCTTCCGTGGCGCCGCCTTCACAGGATGCCTGGCGCGAGAGCGTCGCTGGCTTTCATCGGGATCGCGAGGACTTGAAAAAGCTCGTGAACGACAAGCGCATCGACCTCTTCTCGAAGATTCCACATGGATCGGGGCAGACTTATTTGCGCGAAGTGATCCTGGTTGCGGATCACAACGCTTATCACGTCGGGCAGATTGTGGCGACCCGTCGCGCATTGGGGAACTGGTCTAACATCTAATTTTCAATGATCGGCCAAACCGTTTCGCACTACCGCATCCTGTCGCGGCTAGGTGGCGGCGGGATGGGTGTGGTTTACGAAGCGGAAGACACGCGACTGCATCGTCGCGTGGCGCTGAAGTTTCTTCCCGAAGACACCGTTGCCGACGCGGCGGCGCTGCAACGTTTTCGCCGCGAGGCTGAAGCGGCGTCGGCGCTCAATCACCCGCACATCTGCACGATTTACGACATCGGCGAGCACGAGGGCCGTCCGTTCATCGTGATGGAGAGGCTGGAAGGGCAGACGCTCTCGACCTTGATCACGTCGAAGCCGATGCCGCTCGAGCGCATCCTCAGCATCGGAAGCGAAGTCGCAGAAGCGCTGGCGGCAGCGCACGAGGCCGGAATCATCCATCGCGACATCAAGCCGGCCAATCTTTTCATTACGAAGCGCGGCGATGCGAAGTTGCTCGACTTCGGCCTGGCGCGGCTCGACGCCGGCGACGCTTCCGCGACACCCGATAGCGCAACCGATGAACATCTCACCAAGCCCGGCACGACGATCGGCACGATCGCGTACATGTCGCCGGAGCAGGCGCGCGGTGAGGCCGTCGATGCGCGATCCGACCTTTTTTCCCTCGGTGCAGTGTTGTACGAGATGGCCACCGGTGTCCGTCCGTTTCGCGGGGCGACGTCATCGATCATCGCGGATGCCATCGTCAACGGCGACGTCCCGCCGCCGTCTCAAGTCAACGCCGAGGTGTCGCACGACTTCGATCAGGTGATTCTCAGCGCTCTCGAAAAAGATCGGGAATTGCGCGTGCAGAGCGCGGCCGAGCTCCGCGCAGCGCTGTTGCGCCTGCGGCGCGACACATCCTCCGCAAAGTCCGCCGTTTCGGTTCGGACGCGAGCGAATCGGAGATGGCCGGCGATCGGTGGAGTCATGCTGATTGCCATCGTGATCATCGGTAACTGGCTTGTCACGAGAGGTCGTCATGAGCCGGCCCCGGTCGCCGCGACGAAAGAGCGGATGATGATTGCGGTCCTTCCATTCGAAAACATGAGCGGCGATGCGGCGCAGGAATACTTCACGGATGGACTGACCGAAGACACCACCACCGAATTCGGCCGCGTTTCCCCCGACCACCTCGGGGTCATCGCGCGCTCGTCGGCGATGCGCTACAAAAAGGCGAACGCCGACGTGCGGACAATCGGACGCGAGCTGGGTGTCGATTACATCGTGGAGGGGAGTGTGCGGCGGGCGGGCAATCGCGTGCGCGTCGCGGCGCAACTGGTTCGGGCCACCGATGGCACGCAGGTTTGGGCGGAAACGTATGACCGCACCGTCGATGACATTCTGGCGATGCAGTCCGAGCTTGCGCGCGATGTCGCGAATGCGGTGCAGGTCAAAGTCGTCGCGTCACCGGTCAGCCCGCGCAGCGTCGCAGGTCCCGTCACCGAACGAGGCAAAGACGCCTTGTTGCGCGCCCGATTTCTTCTCACGAGCGGCGGCGCGGCGAATCGACGCGAAGCCGTTCAATACATGCAGCAGGCGGCTGCCAGCGATCCCAATTCGGCGTTGGTGAATACCGAGCTTGCGCGCGCGCTGTATTCTCAGTCGACAATCGATCTCGCGCCTGAGGAGATCGTTCCGAAGGCACGAGCGGCAGTCGAACGAGCATTGCAGCTCAACGCCAATGTCCC
>QHVX01000424.1:0-200 GCA_003222375.1 Acidobacteriota bacterium | reverse complement strand
CTCGAGTATTACTGGAATTGGGCGGAGGCAGAGCGCGAGTTCAGACGAGCCATTGCGCTCGATCCGAATTTCGCTGAGGCGCGTATGGATTACGCCGTTTTGCTCGTCTCATCCGGTCGCGTCCGCGATGGTCTGATGGAAGCCGCCCGCGCGCGCCGGCTCGATCCGTTTGCTGAAGCCTACAATCCCCACGCTCTGGG
>QHVX01000078.1 GCA_003222375.1 Acidobacteriota bacterium | reverse complement strand
TGTCGTCGGCTTCGTGCTGCAGACGGATGTGTTGAAGTTGACGGGAATTTGTCCCCACCCATCTTCGGATTGCACGCCGCCAATATTGCCGGTCCTTCGGAAATTCTCGGAATACGCCGCTAGAAAGAAGTTGCCCGTGAAGCTCGCTGCCGGAGTGATGGTCGCGGTCATCGTCAACGTTTCGCCCGGATGCAATGTCCCGCTGCCGCCGCAGGCGATGGCGCCCTTGATCGGCCACGACACGCCACCGGGCTCGGGGAGGGTGACGTCGCCGACGAAAACGCACTGCGCGAGGATCGGACTGTTCCCCATCGCATTGCTCGCCGTTCCGGGATCGCCGCCCCCCATCGTGAAGGCGTAGTTGCCGACGCAATCCTGATTTCCGCTGTTGGTCAGGCTCATCGAGCAGACCGCGCTGCGGGCGGGACCTCCGGGCGTGCTGCTGGTGTTGCAGCTGGTCTGGATTGGTGCGAAGTCGCAACCGTTGAGAGACAGGGCTATCCCACACAGCGAACCAAAGCGGAACATCGAGCCTCCTCTTTTCTCTGCGAAGAGGAGATTTTACCAGTTGGGATGTTGGATTGTTGGGCGGTTGGGACGTCCCAACCACCCAACGGCCTAACCTTTACTCGGTTTTTTCCTTCTTTACTTCTTCCTTCACCGCGGCCGCGGATTTCGCCGCTTCGATGTTCACGGTCACGTCGACGTCATCGCTCAGCAGCGTGCCGCCGTTGTCGAGCGCGCGATTCCACATGATCCCGTAATCCTTGCGGTTGAGCGTAATCTTGGCGGTGAAGCCGGCGCGCTGATTGCCGCGTGGGTCCTTGATGAATCCGAGGAACTCGACGGGCAGGGTGATGGACTTGGTGACACCATGCATCGTGAAGGTGCCGGTCACGTCGTAGACGTTCTTGCGGCTGGTCGGCTTCACGCTCGTGCTCTTGAAGCTGATCTCGGGATATTTGTCGACCTCGAAGAAGTCGGCGCTGCGCAGATGCTTGTCACGATCCGCGACGCCGGTGTTGATCGAAGGTGTCTTGATGGTGAACTCGACCGACGACGCGGCCGGATTCGCCTGGTCGATGCTGATCGCGCCGGTGAAGTCATCGAACTTGCCGCTGACCCGGCTCACCAGATGCCGCACCTGGAACGTGGCCTCCGAGTGGTTTTTGTCGACGACGAAGCTGTCGGCAGCCAGTGCGCTGACCGCCAAAAGCGCCGCGGCGACGGTGGTGAGAATGGACCTCATGAACGATTCCTCCTGTTTGCGGCGGGGAGTCTATCAAGGGGTCAACTTTCCCCTTGACAAATACGAACGTTCGTACTATTTTACGGCCATGGACGATCTCAATCCGAAATTCACCTGGTTCTCCCCTGTCCACTTCGACGAGCTCGACCCCATGCAGATGCTCCACAACTCCCGCTTCCCCGCCCACGTCGAGCGCGCCACCGCCGCCTGGTTCTTCGCCAAGGGCGGCACCTGGCGTCTCGACGTCGCCGAAAACCCCGATCAGTTCCATGTCGTCCGCGAGCTTCGCATCGAATACCTCAATCCCCTCCTCGGCCCCGGCTCCATGCGCATCGACTTGTGGGTCGAACACCTCGGCAACACCAGTTGCGTCTACGGTTTCCTCTGCTCCAGCAGCGACGGAAAAGTCCCGTACGCCCGCGGCGCGCGAACGATCGTCAAGGTCGATCCTGCGTCGAAGCGCCCCGTCCCATGGAGCGACCGCTTTCGCGACGTGCACACCGAGCTCCTCAAAGATCTCCCGGCCTACGCATGAAAGGCGATCGTACGCGACAAAGCATCGTCGAGCGCGCCGTCAATCTCGCGTCGACCGACGGCCTGGAAGGGCTGACGATCGGACGGCTCGCGGACGACCTCGAGATGTCCAAGAGCGGACTCTTCGCGCATTTCGGATCCAAGGAAGAGTTGCAACTCGCGACGATCGAGGAAGCGAAGCAACGATTCATCGATGAAGTGTTCCGCCCCGTGTTGAAGGTCGAGCGCGGCTATCCTCGCCTGCTCGCGCTCTGCCGTTCGTGGATCGATTACCTCCGACGCGGTGTTTTCCCGGGCGGCTGTTTCTTCGCAGCGGCATCGTTCGAATTCGACGGCCGGCCCGGTCCGGTTCGCGATGCGATCGGCCGAGCGATGTTCGAATGGATCGGCGCGCTCGAGAAGGCGATCCGCATGGCGAAGGAAGCCGGGCATCTCGACCCGCGCGTCGACCCGGCGCAGATCGCATTCGAATTGAATGCTCTCTTTTTCGGCGCGAATTTCGCGAGCCAGCTGTGGCGGGATCCGCGGGCTCTCGACCGCGCGGAAAAAGCTGTTGAGGCGCGACTCGAATCGGTGCGGATCAAACCGTCTCACACGCGATCGGGCGCACGCCGGAAAATCGCGTAACGGCATTGTCGCGATCGGCCTGACTGCGAAACGCTCCGGCAATCGTCGATCCCGATCCGCTCATCCCCGCCCAGGACGCGCCGACTTCGTACAAACGCGTCTTGAGAGCGTGGAGATGCGGCAGCTTCGCGAAGATGGCCTCCTCGAAATCGTTGACGAGCTCCGTCGCGTGGTCGAGAAGATCATCGTCAATCATCGCGCGGTAGCGATCGACGCCCAGGGGCGGTGAAAAGCGACGGAGCATGCCGTAGGCCTGTGCGGTCAGGACGCGTTCATTGGGAATCAGCAGCAGCAACGGAACCGGCGCGACGCGACGAAGTGGCGTGATGACTTCACCGCGGCCGGTCGCATGTGCGGTTCCACCCTCGAGAAAAAACGGGACGTCGGAGCCGAGTGAGAGCGCGATGTCGCGATCTTTCCGATTGAACTGGCGCAGCACCGCGGCAGCATCCGAAGATCCGCCGCCCAGTCCTCCGCCGGCCGGAATTCTTTTTTGGAGGTGGATAAGCGCCGTGACGCCGATCGCCTTCGCCGCGCGAATGACGAGATTCGAATCGTCGTTTGGAATCATCGGATCGTCACAGGTCAACGCCAGCGCATTTGCGCGCTCGAATTGCAGCTCGTCATGCAGTGAAATCGTTTGAAACAGCGTCTCGATGTCGTGAAAGCCATCGGCGCGTTTGCCAGTGACGCGCAACGCCCAGTTGATCTTGGCGTAGGCCTTCATAGCGGCGGCGGCACGCAACAGCGATACTTGCTTGGAATCTCCGGCGCCTCGAGTGTCGACGGATCGACGAAGCTCTCGAGATGTTCGATCTCGATGTGACGACTTCCTTGATCGACGACGACTCGCTTGGGCGGATAAACAGGCGGATCGTAGTTGATCGTCGCGTCGGACAGCCGGACACTTTCGATTCCCGCAGGACCATAGGTGATCGCTTCCTGCCCGGTCCCGGGAAGACCGATGAGCAGGAACGGCACCGGGCCGCCGAGAGCGCCGAAATCTTTTGCCTTTCCGCGCGAGACGGTCGCTTCGAAATCGTTCAGGAAGATGACATCGTCTCCTTCGGCGTAGAGTCTCGCCAGCGTCGTACCGATCGGCGAATAAATCGTCATCAGCATCCGGCCACCGGAGTCGATCTGAAGTTGCGCGCGCGCGGAGAGCTGCGGCATCTTCAATCGGATCAGACTCCGTTCACCCCGAAATTCCGCGCGGCGCTGCGCGAGCTGGCGCGCTGCCTCTGCGGGCGATGTCGAAGTCAGCACGGCAAGCGGCTCAGCGTTGGGCGGGCGGGTGGTGCGGCAGGCCGCGAGGAGGAAGAGACAGACCGCGGCAGCGCGACGAATCAACGCTGGGCGGCGGCCTGCCGTCGTTCGAGCTCGACGATCTTGTTTTTCAGCTTGGCCTCGTCTTTCGCATCCGGCTCGAGGGTGAGCGCAGCGCGATAGAGGTCGAGCGCGCGGTGGACGTCACCGCGCTTTGCGAAAACATCGCCGAGGTGTTCCTGAACCGTCGCGTCGCGAGGCAGGAGATGGGCGGCATCGGTCAGATATTTTTCCGCGAGATCGAGTTTCCCCTGCTGGTAATAAACCCAGCCCAGTGAATCGACATACGCGCCGTTCTTCGGCTCCTGCTTCACGGCGCGATTGAGCATCTCGGCGGCGCGATCGAGATTCACGCCGCTCTCGGCCCACATGTATCCGAGGTAGTTGAGAGTGGCGGCGTGGTCGGGACGCTTGTTGAGAATGTCGAGAAAAAGGCGCTCCGCCGATTTCTTGTCGCCCGAGCGCTCGAATGCCGAGCCGAGCTCGAACTGCAAATCGAGATCGTCCGGCGTTTTCTTCAGGGCCTCGCGGAGCATCGTGACCGCCGGCTCGTACTGCTCCGTTTGAATGTACGCCTCGGCCGTCGCGACAGCGTTCTTCGTTCCGAATTTCGCCTGCGTCGCGGCCGCCATCTTCGCTCGATCACCGGCGCCGGCCCGTATGAGCATCTCGACGTATCGCGCGTTCACGAACGGATCGGCAGCGAAGTTATCGACGAGCGGTTGCAAAAGCGCGATTGCGTCGGAGTAGCGCTTCTGCTTCTTGAGCGCATCGAGCGCGATGTTGACTGCCTGATTGTTCGGCTTGTCGCGGAAAATGAGAATCGACTTCGCGCCGCTGAGCGCCACGTCGTAATTGCCCTTCTGCAGATCGATGTATGCGAGCTGCGTCTTCGCGAGAACCTGCAGATTGTCGGGAAGGTCGCTGACGCCGAGGAGCAGGCGAAAAGTCTTGGCGGCGTCATCGTATTTCCGCTGACCGATCTGACTCAGCCCGTAACTCGCGAGGACGTCGGGATCGGACGGCGACTTTGCCAGAAGGCCGCGGTAGATCTTGTCGGCCTCTTCGAATTGCTCGAGATCGTTGAGCGCTTCCGCGAGATAGAACTGCGAACGCGTGTCTTTCGGATCGGCTTCCACCAGCGATTTGAACGCGCCGCGCGCTTTTTCCGTCATCCCGCCGCGCAGATAGAAGAACGCCTGCTGCCGCCGCAGATCGAGATTCATCGGATCGTCGTTGATCAGCGGCTGCATGATCTCGGCAGCCTTCTGCCACTCGTTTTCCTTTTGATAGATGTCGATGAGCTGCAGGATCGCCGGTCCAAATGTCGGATCGACCTGCACTGCCCGTTCGAGGTATTGGCGCGACTCATCGCCGCGGCCCAGTTTTGTCAGGACTTGCGCGTAGGTGTAGTTGAGTGTGCGCTGATCGGGCGCGCGCTCCAGCAGTGTCGCCAATGTCTTTTCGGCATCGGCCGTGCGGCCGGTCGACAGAAGAATTTGCGCGACCGCCATGCCGGTCCCGATGTCATCGGGATTGAGCCTGAACGCAGTCTGCAGGTGGGAGAGCGCTTCGTCGATCTTTGCGCGGTCGTTAGACGCTCGATCGAGGAGCAGGCGTCCCAGGACGCGCTGCGCATCGTAGAAATCGGGATGGGCGGAAGCGACTTCGCGAAGTGCGGCTTCGGCGGCGTCGGGACGTGACGCGTCGATGAGAATCATGGCGCGTTCGAATTGCAGCACCGGATTTTTTGGATTGCGGGCCGCCACTTTGTCGATGCGCGCAACCGCCTCGTCGTAACGACCGTCCTGAGCGGCCAGCTTCGCGAGGATGAAGTCGTAGTGGTCGTCAGAGGTAGCGTCCTGCGCCGCGGCCGTCGAGCAGAAAATCAAAACGACGGACGCGAGCAGGAGAAACTTCTTCATTGCCTGCATGGTATCACTCGGAAAACGGAACACTTGGAGGCGCGACGGCATTGCACACATATGACGTTGCGTCTTGCAGCCCGTTTCGTGCCAGTCGTCGTTGAACTGTGTTAAAAGCAGAACACAGAGGCAAAATCGCGTGAGCCTGGAGCGAATCGAGATCACGCCGTTTGCAGTGATCGTCGGCGAAATACTGCAAGAGCGGCATACCGGAAATCTGACGGTCATACGACCGCCGCTGCGCAAGGTTCTCTACTGGTCGCAGGGCGAGTTGGTGCTGATCACGTCTTCCGCTCCCGAGGACTCGCTCAGCGATTTTCTCGTCCGCCGCGGCGTCGTGGCCGCCGAGCGCGCCGCGCAGATGGTGACCGACGATCCAACTGATGCCGTGGCGCGGTTCCACGAGGCCGGTCTGGCCGAGCTCTCGTGGCGCCAGACGCTGTTGCGGGAGTGGCTGACCGCGCAATTCGTTCCGCTTTTTTCACTCGACGAAGGGACAGCGGCGTTCACCGACGACGCTGCCATCGCGCCGGAGAAGCGCGTGTTCCTGCTTACGACGGCCGTGCTCGTGCTGGAAGGCATCCGTTCGATCACCAATGGTCTCGTTCTTCGACGGTCGCTGGGCGATCTCAAACGCGAGATCGGGCCGGGTCGCGATGCGCGCTTCACCCTGGACTCGATTCCGCTCAGCGAGTCGGAGCGGCGGATCGCCGAATCGCTGCATGAGCGGCAGACGATCGAGGCTTTCCTGAAACAATTCGCAACCGAATCGGTGACGGCCGCCAAAGTCGTCATCGCGATGATGACGCTCGGGCTCTTCGGAATCATTGACTCGACGACCGTCGAAGCTGCGCCGGAAGTGAATACCGACGACATGCAGCGCGACCTCGAGCTGTTGGCGGCGATCGGATCGAGCGATCAGCGGTCGTTGCGCGCGGTCGGCCTTTCGCGTCAGCTGGGATCGCTCGACCACTATCAAGTGCTCGATGTGCCTCGCGCAGCGGCGCGTGCTCAAATCATCACGGCGTCGGAAGAGAGAAAAAAACTGTACGACCCCGGCACGTATCCTCCAATCGTCCGCGATGCCGTGCAGGCGATCAATCGCCGCATCGACGAAGCGACGCTGGTGCTGAAAGACGCTGTGCGTCGTCAGGCATACGACAAGCTGATGCAGCAGCAGTCCGGCCGCCTTCCGGGCGAGTTGCAGAAGCGCCTGACGCAGCGTGTCATCGCCGAACAGAATTTCCAGAAGGCGAAGGATCTGAGCGTCCTGGGCGATTATTACGGAGCCATCGTGCTGTTGCGGCAGGCGGTCGAATTCGCTCCCGATCATGCCGCTGCCTGGTATCTCCTCGGACAATGTCAGGAGCGCAATCCGAAATGGCGGCGCGATGCCGCCGAGAGTTATCAGAAGGCTCTCTCGCTCGAGCCGAACGACGTCGATGCGCTGATCTCGCTCGGGGATCTGTACAAGATCGAAGGCCTGGCGTCGCGGGCGCAGTCCTGCTACGAGGATGTCCTGAAAATCAATAAGGACAATCCGGAAGCGAAGAGTCGCCTCGCGGAGCTGACCGGCAAGAAGAAGTAGCTACTTCACGTCTTCCGGTCGATTGTCGGCAAGTTCGTCGCGCAGATCGTCAGGCTCGGCCGGCGAATTCTCGCCGCTGTGCTCCTCGCGTCCCGCGCCTTCGTAGCCGAGGACCTCTGAGCCGCGGATGGTGTCGATCTTCTCGACCTCATCCTCGGTGGCCCCTTTCTCGTCGTTCGCCATTGCTTGATGATGAGCAAGAAAGGCGCCGACGAGCAGATCAGTTGAGCAAGCGTCGATTGCCGGCACTCGCGCAAACCACACATTTGAAACGTCTTATTGACGGCCCAGACGTTGCACCATACGGTGAGCGGAGGTGCATATGTCCAAGTCTCTCAAGATCGGACTCCTGAGCCTCTGTCTCACGATTCCGGCGTTCGCGTCGAACACGAAGGTCGTCGATGTGAACGCTCACGCGCTTCCGCCGCCGCCGAGCAAGCGCCATGTGATCGTCGTGAACAGCGCACAGAATGCGCGGCGGCACCACGGCATCGCGGGCATGTTTCAGCGGCTGCATCAATGGCACATGCGCACGCGGGCGCGGCTCTATCGCAGTCTGAACAGGTAATAGATCCTTCGAATGACGGCCGCTACGGCGGCCGTCACATCAAGTCGTGCATGATCTTGTCGAGCGCCTCGCGGGGCGGGCGCGTTTCCGCTTCGCCGAGCTCATACAGCGGACGTTCCGACATGTTCAGCAGGCGAATGAAACTCTTTTTCTCGGGCCGCAGGTAAACGAGGCCGGTGAGCATCGCGCCGGCTTCGGTCGCTTTGTGCAATCGCTGCAATGCCTGGACGGCATCGGACGGATCGTAATCTTCCTCGAGTTTCTTCAGCAGGATGCGCGACCCGTCGTTCATGGTGACTTCCCGCAGTTCGCCCGGCGCGTAATCAATTTCGATCTGCTCGTAGGCCTGAACGAATCCGATCTGATGGAGCAGCTCGTCGTGTTCCTTCGAATAGGTATACCCCTTCGTCGATCCCTCGTGATTGTTGAAGGTCACGCAGGGCGAGATGACGTCGATGACCGACAAGCCGTCATGCGCGATCGCGCCTTTCAGAATGTTGATCATCTGCTTCGGATCGCCAGCGTACCCGCGCGCGACGTATCCGCATCCGAGCTCCACCGCCAGCGCGCAGAGGTCCATGGGCGGAAGATCGTTGATGACGCCGGTCTTCAGCTTCGAACCTTCGTCGGCGGTCGCTGAAAATTGTCCTTTGGTCAGGCCGTACACGCCGTTGTTCTCGATGATGTAGACCATCGGGATGTTGCGACGGACCATGTGCATGAACTGGCCAAGTCCGATCGAGGCAGTGTCGCCATCGCCGGAGACGCCGATGCCGACCAAGGCGTGATTCGCGAGCATTGCGCCGGTCGCGACGGCGGGCATGCGTCCGTGAACGGCATTGAATCCGTGCGAGCGGCCGAGGAAATACGCCGGCGTTTTCGATGAGCAGCCGATGCCGGAGAACTTCGCGACCTTCTCCGGTTGCACGCTCATCTCGTAGAACGCGCGGATGATCTGATTGCTGATCGCGTCGTGGCCGCAGCCGGCGCACAGCGTCGACTTTCCGCCGGAATAATCGGTTGCCTTGAGGCCGAGGCGATTTTCCTTCGGCGGCTCAGTGCCAATCTTCAGGGTGCTGTCAGCCATTCTGTTCAGTCCTCCGAGATCATCTGCGTCGCGACGCGCTTGTCGACGCCGATGCGCACGACTTTCTCGTCACGACTGCCTTCCATGCGCAGCACCGCGTCGGTGATCGAGCGCGCGTCGCAGGGCAGACCCGTGTAGTGCAGAATCTTGCGAATTTTTT